>DASQAM010000227.1:0-5624 GCA_035635735.1 Gemmatimonadales bacterium
ATGGTCGCGGCGTTCGCCGCGGCCTTCATGTCGACGATCGCCACCCAGCTGAACTGGGGTGCGAGCTATCTCGTGAACGATTTCTACCGCCGCTTCGTGCGGCGTGACGCCGCCGAGTCGCATTACGTCACGGCGTCCCGGCTGGCCACAGCCTTGCTGACGGTGGTCTCGGCGGCGGTGGCCTTTCGCATCGAATCGATCGGCGGGGCGTGGCGAGTGTTGATCATCACCGGTGCCGGGACGGGCGCCGTGCTGCTGCTGCGCTGGTACTGGTGGCGGATCAATGCGTGGAGCGAAGTCTCCGCGATGATCGCCGCGTTCGTCGTGTCGGTCCTGCTGCAGACCGTGGGCGGGCTCAAGAGCGAACAGCCGCTGGATTTCGCGCACATCGTGCTCATCACGGTCGCGGTCACGACGGTGGTGTGGCTGGCGGTCACGTTCCTCACGCGCCCCGAGTCGGACGCGACCCTGGTCGCGTTCTACCGCCGCACCCGGCCCTCGCGGGCTGGCTGGGGACCGGTGGCCGCCCTCGCCCCCGACGTGCGTCCGTCTGCCGACGGCCTCGCCAACCTGATCGACTGGGTGGCTGGTTGTGTGCTGGTGTACGGAGTGCTGTTCGGCGTGGGCAAGCTGTTGCTACAGGAGACGCTCGCCGGTCTGGTGCTGCTCGTGGTCGCCGCCGTCGCCGGCGTGATTATCTATCGCGACCTGTCGCGGCGCGGCTGGCAGACGGTCGTGGAGTAGCGGCGCTTAGAGCTCTGGATGCGTGAGGGCGTCCGCCACCAGATCGGCGACGTGCGCCCGCACCCGGAGGATCGCCGTGTTTTCCCGTGTGGGGTGGACCCGGTTCGTGAGCAAAATGATGAACAAGTCGCGGTCGGGATCCATCCAGAGCGAGGTACCAGTATAGCCCGTGTGGCCGAAGGAGCGCCGGGACAGCTTCGCGCCCGCGCTCGAGTAGCCTGAATCCGATGGCGTATCCCAGCCGAGCGCGCGGGTCGAGCCCGGCGGGCGATTCTGACGCATGGTGAATGCCGCCACGGTCTCAGCGCGAATCAGTTGCAGCGTGTCCCACGCCCCGCCGTTCAAGAGCATCGCGGCGAAGCGGGAGAGGTCGAGCGCGTTGGAGAAGAGTCCGGCGTTCCCCGAGACGCCGCCCAGCCGTGCCGCGCTCTCGTCGTGCACTTCTCCGCGGAGCCAGCGGTGCCGGAACACGGTATCGTGCTCTGTAGGGGCGATCCAGTCGCGCGACGACGCGGGTGGCAAGAACCGCGTGGCGGCCATGCCGAGCGGTCCGAACACGCGCTGGGCGAGAAAGCGGTCGAACGGCTCGCCGGTCACGCGCTCCACGGCCTGCATGAGCACGATGGCGCTCAGGTCGGAGTAGATGTACCTGGTTCCTGGCGGTGCGACCAGCGTCGTCGTGTCCACGGCCGCAAGCGCCGCCGCGCGCGTGGCCGTGGAGTCGTACAGCGGGAGGTCCGGCGCGAGGCCTGCCGAGTGGGTCAGGAGCTGGCGGACCGTCACGCGATCCTTCATGGACCCTCGGAACGTGGGCACGTAGCGCTCGATCGGTGCATCGAGCTCGAGCTGGCCTGAGTCCACGAGCAACATGCAGGCGGTCGTGAGGCCCACGACCTTCGTTAGCGAGGCGATGTCGTACAGCGTGCCGGCCTCGACGGGCCGTGGGTCGTCGACACCGTAGTGACCCACCGGCGCGAGCAGGGCGAGCCGACCGTGCCGTCCCACGGCGAGCACACCACCCGGGAATGCGCCGCTGTCGACCTCGGCTCGGAGATACGCGACGACGTCGGCGAGGCGCGTGCTGTCGAGCCCCAGCGATGACGGCCCGGCCCGTGGGATGCCCAGGCTCGCCGGGACCGGCGCACCCTCCTTAGCGGCCGTCCGGCCGCACGCCGCGATCAGTAGGGCGAGCGTGAGCGTGACGCGGCGCTTCACGGCTGGACCGCGGGTACGGTCAGGCCCCAGCCGAGGGCGTAATCCGGCGGGAGGCGAGTGGGGAGGTGGCCGCCGATCGGCACGCGGCCCAGGAGCGCGAGCGCCACGGCCCGCTCCGAGGCCCGTACGCCGCTCCAGGCGATGAGGTAGGACCGCACGGCGGGCGTCTGGTTGAGGAGGTAGGGACTGCCGAGTGACACCAGCACGCTGGGGCGGGCGGCGTCGGTCAGCGTGATGAGCTGGGCGAGCGAGTCGGGGAGGGCAATGTTCCCCTTTCCCGAAATGGGCCGCACGTTGGTGACGAACACGGTGGCCGGTGCCCGCGCGATGGTGGCCCGCGCCGAATCGTACGAGAGGGTCCCGGACATGGGCCACAGCCGGAAGTACTCCACCGTGTCGCCGCCTTGCCGCAACAAGTCGGTGAGGAACAGGCCGACGCTCGCGTTCGCCTCGTCAGCGTACGCGATCAGGGCGAGCCGGCCGGGATGCCCCCGCAAGGCGTGCAGCCGTCCGCCCACGTCGCGCACCAGCGTGAGGGACCGTACCGCTATGTCATTGGCTGCGTCCTGGAACCGCTTACTGCCGACCACGTGCGGAATGGAATCGAGCGGGACGGTGCGGCGCTCGAACAGGCCGAGCCGATGCTTGATCTCGAGCACCCGGCGCACCGACTGCGCGAGCCGCTCCGGCGTGACTCGTCCCGCCGCCACCGCCGCGGTCATCGCGAGGACCGCGGAGTCGGGGTCCGCCGGTATCAGCAGCAGGTCCGAGCCTGCGAGGAACGCCCGTACCGTCGCTTCGCCGGCGCCATACTTCGTCACGATTGCACCCATCATCAGGGCGTCGGTCACAACCAGACCGGGGAAGCGCAGCGAGTCACGCAGCAGCCCGGTAAGGACGGCCGCCGAGAGCGTCGCCGGATCGTTCGACCCCGTGAGTGCGGGGAAGGCGATGTGCGCGCTCATCACCACGTCCGCCCCGGCGGCGATGCCGGCGCGGAACGGAACGAGCTCGAGGGAGTCGAGACGGGCGTACCCGGCCGTGATGACGGGGAGGCCGATGTGCGAATCGGTCTGTGTATCCCCATGGCCGGGGAAGTGCTTGAGCGTGGCGAGCATGCCGTGCTCGTGCAGGCCCCGCACGTACGCCGCGACCAGGCGGGACACGGTGCGCGGGTCCTCACCGAAGGACCGGGTATTGATAATCGGGTTCGCGGGGTTGTTGTTGACGTCGGCATCAGGGGCGAAATTGACGTGGATGCCGACGGCCCGGCCCTCCACGGCTGCGGCCGCACCGATCGTGTAGGCATCCTGGGGATCGCCGGTGGCGCCGACCGCCATGATGTGCGGGAAGGCGGTCGCCCCGACGACGCGCATGCCGGCGCCCCACTCGAGGTCGGCCGATACGAGGAGCGGCAGCCGGGATCGTTGCTGCAGCGCGTTGAGCTTGGTGGCGATGTCGAGCGGGGAGCCGACCGAGACGATCAGCCCGCCGATTTCGAGCGAATCCACCCACCGGGCCGCTACTTGAAAGAGCGAATCGTCCAAAGCGGTGTAGCTTCCCGAGAGCCACGGCATGACGAGCTGCCCGACCTGTTGGCGGACCGTGAGGCTGGCGAGCAGCGAGTCGACGGAAGCCGCGGGGACCGGGGACGAGGGACGGGGAACGGGTTTGGCTGTTCGTCCGACCGCGTGACCGCCGGCACATCCCAGGACGGCGGCAACTACCAGGAGCCTATGCGCCCGCATTCTCTCTCGCTGTTGGTGGTGATCGCCTGCGCTGTGCTGCCGACCCCGGCGGCTGCGCAAGTACGACCGGGGATCGAGGTGCTGCTGTCCGACTCGATCGGCGTCGTGGCCGGCAAGCGCGTCGCGCTGCTCACGAACCAGACCGGCGTGGACCGGCTGGGGCGTCGCGACATCGACCTGCTGCGCGGCACGCCGGGTGTCCGCCTGGTGGTGATCCTGAGTCCGGAGCACGGGCTCCGCGGCACCGAAGACCGCCCCGGGCTCCCCGATGCCGTCGACTCCGCCTCCGGTCTACCAATCTATAGCCTCTACGGTGGGACGCGGCTGTCGGAGATCGGAGCCCTCGATTCAGTGGACGTCGTGCTCGTGGACTTGCAGGACGTCGGCGCGCGCTATTACAGCTATCCTACGACCGCTGTCCTGTTGTTGCAGGAGGCGGGGCGCCGCGGGAAGCCCGTGGTCGTGCTCGACCGGCCGAATCCCATCGGCGGCGTCGCGGTGCAGGGCAACGTGGCCGGCGGGAGACGCCCGGCCGAGCGGGTCGCCGACTTCCTCCCGGTGGCCATGCGCCACGGCATGACGATCGGCGAGCTGGTGCGGCTGGCCAACGATGTGCTCGGGATCTACGCGCGTCTCACGGTGGTCCCGGCGCTGGGGTGGCGACGCGCGATGTTCTACGACGACACCGGCTTGCCGTGGGTGCGCCCGTCGCCGAATCTGCGGGATCTGGAAAGCGCCCTCCACTATCCGGGGACGTGCCTGTTTGAGGGCACGAATCTCTCCGTCGGGCGCGGCACCGGGCTCGAATTCGAGGTGGTCGGCGCGCCGTGGCTCGACACGGCCGCCGTGCTATCCCGGCTACGGGTCTGGGGACCGTGGGCGCAAAACGCGTTGACCGGCGTGGAGGTCTCGGGCGTCACGTTCACACCCCGAGCGCCGACGGACGGCAAGTATGATGACGTCGAAGTGCGCGGCATTCGTTTGCGCGTGACGGATCGGCGGCGCTACGATCCGACACGCGCGGCCATTCTGATGCTGGGAGCGATTCGGGCGGCGCAACCGGATTCGCTCCGCTTCGACGACACGCGCTTCGACCGGCTGGCCGGCGGCTCCGAGTTGCGGCGCGCAACGGTCGCGGGCTCGGTCGGTGAAGCGGTGTGGGGGTCCTGGAATGGGCGGCTCGCACGGTTTCAGCGCCTGCGCGCCAAGTACTTGCTCTATTGAGACTTTTGTTGCGCCCCGCTAGCTTCCCCCGGCCATGAACGTTATCCCCCAGCGCGTGCGAGATGGCTTCGGAAAACTGATCGAACCGCTCGCTGTCGTATTCATCCGCCTGCACATTCGGCCCAATCTCATCACCACCGTCGGCACGCTGGTGGTGATCGCATCGGCGACGGCGTTCGGCCTGGGGTGGGTCCGCCCGGGTGGCTTGCTGCTGCTCGTGTCCGGCGTATTCGACCTGTTGGACGGCCGCGTGGCGCGCCGGGCCGACATGACGACGACCTTCGGGGCGTTCTACGACTCCACGCTCGACCGCGTGGGCGAAGCGGCGCTGTTCGGCGGGATCGCGCTGTACTTCCTGCGGGGCGGGGTGCCACCCGAGCGGCTGACCTTCGCCGTGGTGGCGTGCCTCGTCGCACTCGCGGCCTCGCTCATCGTGTCGTACACGCGGGCGCGCGCCGAAGGGCTTGGCCTGACGGCCAAGGTGGGGATCGCGCAGCGCGCCGAGCGCGTGCTGCTGCTGGGTGTCCCGACCTTATTCTTCGGGGCCGGGAACCACGGAGTGTTGCTGTTCTGGATCGTCGTCGTTCTGGCGCTCGCCACCTCGGTGACGGTGGTGCAGCGCGTGCTCTACGTCGCGCGTGTGGCCGGCGAGCCCGCCGTGAGGCGGCCGCCCCGCCAACGCGACACGCTCCC
>DASQAM010000228.1:0-1960 GCA_035635735.1 Gemmatimonadales bacterium
ACGCCTCGAGCCCCGTCGGGCTCGGGCCCGGGGAGTCTTGCGAACAGCTCCAGCCGAGAGCCGCCAGGACAAGCGCGGCGGAGACACCTGACACCAATCTCATGCGGTCCTCCTTCCAAAACCTCTGACGGGTCACGAATCTAGTTGCTTGGGTGAGCGGTCAGACAGAAGTTGGAGCGCGCGAGCGACGCCCGGGAGTTGGCAAATTGAAACGGCCCAGACAGGCGGAGAGCCGGGCGCAGGCGTAGCGCCCGGCTCTCTTTGTGAACTCAGCGACTCGTGGCCACGAGCGCCGCGGTGGCTGGTGAATCGGTCCGGCGCCACAGCGCCGCGCGGCCGTTCGCGCTGCCCACCACGTCGCCTTGTTGGTTGATCGCCGTTGCGGTGCTCGACTGGCCCAGCTCCCACATGACGCTGTCTTGCCACACGACGGCAACTTGCGCATTCGATGGGAAATGCCTGACGTAGTTACCGACGACGTGCCCGCTGTTGTTGACGGCATTCACGCTCAGGTCCGGAGCGTAGGGCGCTGGCTCGCGCAGCGCCGATAGCACACCGCGTCGCCACAGGAAGGGGCGGCTGTGTTCGGGGTTGTCGGCGCTGGGGGAACTCTGGCCGATGACATCGCCACGCGCGTTGACGGCGACGCCCCAACTCGCCGCAAAGTCATGCAAGGCGCCCAGGTCCGTCATGTGGCCGTCCCACAGGAAGGCGTGCGCCTCACGATCGCTGTAGTAGGCCATGCCGGTGACCTGGCCGTTGGCGGAAATAGCCACCGCGCCGCTGAATGACCCGCCCAACGTGCCCAAGTCCTGCATGACACCGTTCGACCAGAAGAAGGCATGGTCGACGCCCCCGGCCGTACGGCCAGACCCCACGACCTGTCCGCGATCGTTGAGTGCCGTGGCAAAGCTGTACGCGCCGCCCAGGGTGCCGAGGTCTACGATGGTCCCCGCATCCCACAGCATGGCGTGGGCACCCCCCGCGACCGGCACAGTCCACGCGACCTGGCCCTGCGCGTTGATGAAGACCGCACCGACGCCAAAGTTCGGCCCGATATCTTCCATGGTGCCGTCGGTCCAGCGGAATGCGTGGATCTCCCCGCCGGCGGTCGAGCTTCTCCCCACGACCTGGCCGCTCGCATTGATGCCGTTCGCCAGGCTGACCGCACCGCCGAGCGTCCCGAGGTCTTGCAGCACGCCGGCTTCCCAAAGGAAGGCGTGTTGGGTTCCGGCGGCGGTCCAGCCCGTACCCGCGACTTGGTCGAGGTCGCTGATGGCCGCTGCCGCGGTATAGCCGCCCAGGGTTCCGAGATCGACAAACGTGTACGGGATCGAGGCGGCCGAGCCAACGGCCACGCTCGCCGGCGCGGTCGGTTGCATGGCATCGCGACAACTGGCCAACAGGCCGGCCGCGAGGACGAGGACGACACGGTGCATGCGATTTTCCCTATATGACGGGTTCGGGGAGGGAACCTTGCAAACCGCGTGCTGCAAGAACGCATCGAGGGCGCGGGCTGCAAAATGAGGCAGCGTGCATGGCGCGACCGCCACGATGCCGCCCTGGAGCGACGGCGCGGACCCGCCGAGCGTCGCGGCGTTGACAGTCACGATGGAGTGCCTACCTTAGCGCCCACACCAATGACGCCCTGCCCGTGAAGCGCTCGACGCTGTACGCCATCGCCGCCGTGCTCGCCGTCGCGGCGCTCTTCTTCTTCATGACCACCGCGCGGGCCAAGGTGCAGTGCCGCGTGTGCATGGAGTACCGCGGACGAGCCAACTGCGCCGCGGCCGTGGGAGCAACCGAGCAGGCCGCCCGCGAGGGAGCGCAAAGCACCGCGTGCGGCCCGATCGCGAGCGGGATGGACCAGCAGATCGGATGTGGCCGCACGCAGCCAGTCTCCCTGCAATGCCGGCCGAACTGATTATGATTCTCCCGTGTCCGACCTGTCGCTTCCCCG
>DASQAM010000229.1:0-1539 GCA_035635735.1 Gemmatimonadales bacterium
GCGCGGCACCGGGAGCCCCGCCTGCGCGAGGATCGCATTGCACGACGCCTTGCGTCGCGCGGCGGCGATGGTCCACACGCCGCAGCCGGTCACGGGGGTGCCGGCGAACTCGAGCGCCGCCACCACATGCTCTTCCCAGGCCGAGACGCCGTGCACGCCTTCGCACAGGTTGAAGGCGAGGTCGGCGCGGCGGCTGGCGGCAAACCAGCGCAGGTCGTGGCGGACGGCATACTTCTTGACTTCGTGCCCCAGCGCGCCGAAGATGCGGCCGACGTCGTCCACCGCCGTCATCACGCCGGCGATATCCTCGGCGGTCCAATCCTCCGCCCCGGGGTCGTACAGGATGACGATCCTCATCCGGTGGCCTCCAGCGCCAGGTCGAGCGAGCGCCCGGTCAGGCGCCGCCACGCGAGGCGCACGACCTCCTGGACCAGCTCGTCGTACCCGAAACCCGCGACGCGGGCGGCCTTGGGGAAGCAGGAGTTCATCCGCGGGTCGGGAATGATGCCCGGCAGCGGATTGAGCTCGACGATATTGGGGACGCCGAAGCGGTCGAGCCGCACGTCGACGCGGCACCAGTCGCGGCAGCCGATCGCGTGATAGGCATCGAGCGAGGTCTGCTCGATCAACCGGCGGAGCGACGGCTCGACCCGGGCGGGGCAGTGGAAGATCTCGATCGGATGCTCGGCGGTGTCCCAGATCCACTTCGCTTCGTAGCCATAGACCGGTACGGTCCCCGCCGGCAGCGTGGAGAAATCGAACCCCACGACCGGCAGGCAACGCGCCTCGGCGCCATTGCCGAGGATCGCGACCGTGTACTCGTCACCGGGCAGGTACGTCTCCACGAGGACGGGCTGGGCGTAGGTCTCTAGCAGGAAGAGGACGCGCTCCCGCAGCCGCTCGGGCGAGTCACATAAGTTGTTGACGAATATGCCTTTACCTGACCCCTCGAAGGCCGGCTTCACGAACAGCGGGAACGGCAGCACCACGCGTTCGAGATCCGCCGCACGCTCGACCAGGACAAAGGGCGCCGTGGGCACGCCGCGCTGCCGCAGAATCTCCTTGGTGCGTCCCTTGTGCAGCGCGATCGCGAGCGTGAGCGGGTCGCTGCCGGTGTAGGGGACGTTGAGAAACTCGCAGATCGCGGGGACGTGGGCTTCGCGATTGGGGCCGTGCAGCCCTTCCGCCATGTTGAAGACGAGGTCGGGACGGGCGAGGGCGAGTTTTTGGGGAAAGAGCGCGTCGGCTTCGAGTCGGACGACGCGTCCGAAGAGACCGAGAGCTTGCTCCACCGCGGTGATGGTGGATGGCTCGTCCCATTCGGCGTACGCGTCGCTGCTACTAGGTGGCTCGTCGGACGCGACGGCTCGGGGATCGGGTTTTTCGTTGTACGCGAGACCGATTTGCATGTGGTCTCGGGTGACCTCCTACAAAAAAGGCCGCTCCATCGGGCGGTCCGAGCAGCAGCAACGCGTTGTCGACTAAGAGAATATGAGAATCGGCGGGAATGCGCAATAGGGAAAAGCAATTTCGTTTTTT
>DASQAM010000230.1:0-4701 GCA_035635735.1 Gemmatimonadales bacterium
GCCAGCAACCCGAACCGTCTCATGTCAGCTCCCCGCGCGGAACGCGCTCAAGGTAACTGGTGCAGCTCGACGCGCCGGTTCTGCGCGCGCCCGGCGGCCGTCGTGTTGGCTGCAATCGGATTCGCCGCGCCGTACCCCTTCGCCACCATGCGGCTCGGCGTGACGCCCTTGCTCCCGAGGTAGGCGCGCACCGCGCCCGCCCGCGCCTGCGACAGCCTCAGGTTGGTGGCGTTCGAGCCGGTGTTGTCGGTATAGCCGGCAATCTCGATCCGGATATCCGGATTGGCGTTCAGCGACTGTGCGACGATGTCGAGGACCGTGAAGGATTCGGGCTTGAGGGCCGATTTCCCGGTCTCGAACATCACACCGCGCAGGATGACCGGCGTCCGTTCCGGCGTGAACAGAATCGGGCAGCCGGCGGCATCCACCCGCGTGCCGGGGGCCGTGCCCGGGCAGCGATCCTTCGCGTCGTCCACGCCGTCCCCATCCGAGTCCTTGAAGCGCTGGCACCCGACGTCGTCCACTTCCGCCCCGGGCGGCGTGTTGGGACACTTGTCGAGTCCGTCCGGGACGCCGTCCTTGTCCGAGTCGAGCGGGCACCCGGCGGCGTCGACGATCGCGCCCGCGGGCGTACCCGGGCACCGGTCGAGCCCGTCGACCACCCCGTCCCCATCCGTATCCATCGGGCAGCCCTTGGCATCCACGGTGGCGCCGGCGGGAGTGTTGGGGCACTGGTCGAGCCCGTCGAGCACGCCGTCTCCGTCCGCGTCCGAGGGGCAGCCCTTCGAGTTGACGCGTGCTCCCACGGGCGTGCCCGGGCACTGGTCGAGGCCGTCGTACACGCCGTCATGGTCGGAGTCAGTGGGGCAGCCGCGCGCATCGACCGTGGCGCCGACTGGTGTGTCAGGGCACGCATCCCGCCGGTCGGGGACACCGTCGTGGTCCGCGTCTGGTGCCGGGCCGCTCCGCGTGAAGACGGATAAGCCGAGCGAGCCGACGACGTGACCGGCCCAGTCTCCACCGGCGAAGCCCGTGTTGGGCGTGTAGAACCCACGGACTTCGAGGCGGAGGGCGGCTCGGTCGCCGAGAAAGATCCGATCGCCGATCGCGCCGTGAACAGCGTCGTCGGTGAAGCGGTATGGTGCCGTGTTTTCGAAGTCGAGCCGGGAGTAGCCGCCCAGGACATAGAAAAGGTTGCGGGCGGTTCCGAAGTTCAGGACCAGGCTGGCGCTGCCGTGGGCCAGTGTGGGAGAAGCGCTGCCGATCCTCGGATTGGGGCTCTGGTAGCCCGCGTCGATCTCCGCACTGACGACGTTACTGAAGAAGTAACCCAGCCGACCGCCGCCGCCGATTTGGGAGTCAAGGTTGAAGAGCTTGTCGTATCGGGTGAACGATCCGAACGCCCCGAACTCGAACTGGTGCGCGCGCTGTGCCGGGAGGCTGGAGATCCCGCACGTGAGCGCTACTCCAAGGACCGCGAGTGTTCGCACGGACGGCTTTCTCCTCTAGGGCTGGCCCTACGGTAATAACTCGGCCTCCGGTTAGAAACCCCGGAGGCCGGGCATGGTGACGTAGGTCACGCAACTACTGGCGCCCGTTCTCGCCCCGCACGAACCGGACTGCCCTGGCAAGGCTGTCGGCCAGCGCCGCCAGCTCGGTGGCGCCATGCGCCAGGCTTTCGATGGCCTGGAGTTGTTCCGTGGCAGCGGCGGCGACGGCTTCGGCTTCCTGCGTCGAGGAGTGGGCACCCGCCTTGGCCTGCTCGAGCGACTGATTGATTCTGGCCGACCGCTCCCTGATGCCGTGCGCCAGCTCCGCGACCTGCTTCCCGGCGCGGGCCGTGCCGCCCGCCGCCTCTGCAATGCGGGTCAGGTCCTGCACCCAGTCGCTCGAGCTGCGTACCACGTCTCCGAGATCGCCGCGGATGCGCTCGAGCAGCTGTGCGGCCCGGTCGAGCGCCCGGCGCGTCTCTTGTGCGGACTTCCCGACGTTGCGCGCCTCTCGACCGCTTGCTTCGGCGAGCTTGTGGACTTCATCGGCCACCACCGCGAAGCCGCGGCCATGAACACCGGCGCGCGCTGCTTCGATCGTGGCGTTGAGGGCGAGCAGGTTGGTCTGGTTGGCGATGAAGCCGATGGTTTCCGAGAACTTCTCGACCTGCTCCGCCACGTCGCGCAGCCGCCGTACCTCGCGGGCGCTCTCTTCGGTCGTGAGACCCAGATCGGTCAGGCGACGGACGGCCGTTTGGGTAGCGAGGCGGACCTTCTCCGTGGTCTGCTCCATTTGCGCGCCCGAGTCGCGGGTCTGGGTGCCCGCGGTGACCATTTCCGCGGCGTGCTGGGTCAGCTGTTCCGAGTCGCGGGCCAGCGCGCTGACGAGGCTCGCGGCTTGGGCGGCCCCCTGGCTGGCGCGACGCGCCGAGGCCGCCACTTCCTGGCTCGAGGCGTGGATCTCCTCGGCAGTGGCCGTCAACGTCTCGATGTAGGCACTGGTGCGATCCGACGCGCCGACCACCGGCTGAACCGAGCCCTCGATTGCGAGCATCAACGCGAGCTGCGGTGCCAACAGCGCCAGCATGTCGGCGTCGGCGTCGTGGTACATGCCGGGATTCGAGTGACGTACACTCCAAAGACCCACCAGCTGCCCGGCGTGATACAGCGGGACCAGCACCTCCGAGCCGGGCGTTTCCCGCCCGGACACGACCACCTGCTCGGGAGAGAGAGCGCCCGCCACGACTGGCCGCCGTCGCCGCACGGCCTCACCCGAGAGTCCGGCATTGGCGTCGAAGCGAACCTTGTCGGGGCCGCGATGGCCCGTCGCGGTGTCCGCGACGAGCTCCATTTCGTTCGTCCCCGCGTCGTAGCGCGCGAAGCCCATGTGCTCCCACGGAACCAAGCGCCGGGCCAGCTCCTGAATCCGTGGAAAGCTCTTCGCCAGACTGATGTCCCGCGCGATCGCCTGCGACAAGCCCTGAATGAGCGCGAGCTCGTCGGCGTGAACACCCCGCCGGATGACCGACACGCTCGCGACCGCGGCGCTCACGAGCACGACGCCGATCACGAGAAACCCGATCATGTCGATGCTCGCGTGTGCGAGGGCGAGGCACGCGAGGGCCAGGCCCACCGAGCAGGCGTACACGACGGCCTCCCACCGCGCAGTGAGGGCGGCGTCGACCCAGGCGAGGGTGCGCCCGAGTGCCAGCTCGATGTAGAAGGTGCCGTTCACGACGCAGGGCAAGAGGACGAGGAATGCGACGAGCGGCACGAGGTTGCTCGCCGCGAGCGCCTGCGCACCCGTTGCCCCGCCGAGCCTTGCATACGCGAGCCCCGCCAGGGCCGCGCCCGTCGCGAGGTGCGCGGCGTTGTCGAGCGCCGCCGCCACGGGCAGACGGCGCAGGGCGAGGTCGCCCGCGATCATCGCGAGCGACGCTACCACGACGCCGAACGGCCAGCCCCGGTCGAGGATGGCATACGCCGTGACGCCCAGGATGTATGAGGAGAACCCGTTCCCCGGGAGGGCGATGCCGTAGCGCCGGGTCAACGCCCCGACCACGACGAGCACCGCGATCTCTTCCGCGACGTCGGTGCCGAGCGGCACCCGTTGGGACGCGAACGCCGCCAGCCCTGCGGCGATCGCCGCCACAGCACCGAGCGCGACGAGCGCCCGCACCAGCAGGCCCGGCGACGCTTTGAGGCGGGAGAGGGCACTCATGGGCAAGCTCGGAGCAAGGTCGGCCCCTTGGCGTGACCTGTCAAGCGCGACTATCGTTTACCGCATGCGCGTCACGATCGAATACTGCGTCGTCTGAAACTACGAACCACGGGCCGCCGGTCTGGCGGCCGAAATCCGCAAGACCTACCCTCACGCCGACGTGAAGTTGATCCAGTCGTCGGGCGGCGTGTTCGAAGTGGAGGTCGATGGCCGTCGCATTTTCTCCAAGAAGGCGTTGGGACGCCACGCCGAGCCCGGAGAAGTCGTGCGACTGATGCAGCAGGTCGCCCCGCCACCGTCGCGTTGACGCCTGCGGCGGGACCCGGCAGACAGGTGTGACCCGCGCAGGTGACACTGTGCCGCTCCCGCCCCCTCTAGCGCCAACGCCCTAAGTCCCCTCGGCAGTTGCCGTTGCGACGGCATCGTCGCGTGTGGCACGACCTTTCCAGAAAGGCTGGGCCGGAGGTGACCTATGAAACGTGTGCTCTTGGCAGCTGGAATCGCGCTCGCGCTCGGTGCTATGCCGATCGCGGCACAGACGCGCGTCAGTGTCGCCGTCGGTTTCGGCGTACCACGGCCGTATGTGACCGGCATCGTGATCCTGGGGCGGCCGCCCGTCTACTACCCACACAGACGTGCATTCTATTACCGGCCCCCGCTGTTCGTGGCGCGGCGCGTCTACGTGGTTCGGCATCGGCGTCATCATCACCGTTATTACTACCGTGACGATCGGGATTACGACCGCGACGATGATTGACGTACCACGCGGGCCGTACCACCGGAGTGCGGCGTGCAAAGAGAGGTTCCGGATGCGGCGGCTGACGCCCTAGGCAGTGCCGCAGGTACGGTCGCAAAGCGGGAGGCGCGCACGCACGCCTCCCGTTTTCTTTTTGTCCCGTGTTTCAGGGCTTCGCCGCCACGTCGGTTGGCTTGCGGCCGAACAGCTTGCGAAGGAACGCCGCCGCCGCGACGAGCCCCAGCACGATGACC
>DASQAM010000231.1:0-3577 GCA_035635735.1 Gemmatimonadales bacterium
CCCGCCCTGCAGCACCGCCCCATAGCCCACCTGGACGGAATCCCGGCGATAGGCGCGCACGCGACCTGGCGTCACCACCGCCACGTTGCGGCGGCCCACGAGCAACAGCGTCGAATCGTCGGCGCCGCGGGGCGAGAAGACGTAGAGGGCTGCGTCGCCCGGAGCGAGCGCCCCCTGGCGGCGCAGCGCCTGGGCGAGACTCTCGGGGATGGGCGCGCGCGCCGAGACGCGGGGAGGCTGCGACAGAACGGTGAGCGCTACGAAGAGGAGGGCCCCTACGACACCGAGGCCCAAGAGCGCGCTCAGCGCCCTCGCCAGGACGGGAGAGCGCAGCCGCACGATGTCCTGCGCCGCGGTCGGGAGGGCCTCTACCAGGGCCCGGCTCAACTCTTCGGCGGTCTGGAAGCGCTCGGCGGGGTCCTTGGCGAGCGCCCGATCGACCACCGCGGCGAGCGTGGGCGGTATGTCGCTCCGGTGCTGCTGGATCGGCAGCGGGGTGACAGTGGCCTGCTTCATGAGGATCGACTGGGCGGACTCGCCGTCGAACGGCGGGACGCCGGCGAGCATCTGATACAGCACGATCCCGAGCGAATAGATGTCCGAACGGGCATCCACGGCTTCTCCGGTGGCTTGCTCGGGACTCATGTAGTGTGGGGTCCCGACCACCATGCCCTCGGTGGTGAGCTGGCTGACGGACGCTTCCTGCGCGGCCTTCGCGATCCCGAAGTCGGTCACGAGCACGTGGCCCGCGCTGTCGAGCAGGATGTTGTCGGGCTTCACGTCGCGGTGCACGATCCCGTGCAGATGCGCGTGGCCGAGCGCGTCCGCCACCTGCCGCGCGATGCGGGCGGCGTCGCGCAGGGAGAGGCGCTGGTGCTTCTCGAGCAATTGGCGAAGCGACGGCCCATCGAGGCAGCGCATGACGATGTAGAGGACTTCGTTCTTGTAGCCTCCGACCTTGTAGATCGGGACGATGTGCGGGTGCTCGAGACTCGCGCTGGTGCGAGCCTCGCGCACGAACCGCTCGGCGAGACCGGGCGAGGGCGTGAGTCCCAGGTCGAGCACCTTGACCGCGACGTCGTGGCCCAGGGTCTGGTCGTGGACGCGGAACACGGCGGCGAACCCGCCTTCGCCCAGGACATCTCCCACGGTAAATTTTTTGCCGAGGGCTTTTTGGAGGCGGCGACGCAGCGTGGTGAGATCGAGCGACATGGCGGACGCGAAACCTAGGAACCTGCGCCGCGTGGCGCTAGGGACGACCGGCCTCGTCCTGGTGTGGCTGTTCGGCGTCTGGCCGCCCCCCGTGTGGTGGCGCGATCACTGGCCACGGGAGACCGCGATGATGCGAGAACAGGCGGACTGCCGGTCACCGTCCGCCTGTCCCACCGTCCGTCCGTCCGACCTTCAAAGCATCTCGCCCGTCCTCCAGCGTATGGTGATCATCGCCGAGGATTCGCGGTTTCGTTCGCACGTCGGGATCGACCCCGCCGAGATCGCGGACGCGCTCGGCGTGGACGGCGCCCACGGGTTCTGGTCCGCCAGCCGGGCGGCGTGGCGGCACCGCGACCGGCTGCGGGGCGCCAGCACCATCACCCAGCAGCTCGCGAAGAATCTGTATCTCTCGTCCTCGCGGACTCCGATCCGTAAGCTCAAGGAGGCGGCCACCGCGGTCGGGCTCGAGCTCGCCCTGTCCAAGGACCGGATCCTGGAGCTCTATCTGAATGTGGCGGAGTGGGGACCCGGGATTTGGGGGATCGACGCGGCGAGTCACGCGTACTTCGGCGTCCCGGCCTCCCGCCTCAGCCCGGAGCAGGCAGCCGAGCTGGCCGCCACGCTGCCGCATCCGCGCACGTCGAACCCGACGTTCCGTCCGGACCGCATGCTGGCGCGCCGCAACCTCATCCTGGCGAGGTACCGCGGAGTGGACGTATACATCCCGCCGGAGGAGGAAACAGACACGATCCCGGTGCCGACCGTCCTCCTGCCACCGGTGGACTCCCTCCAGATCGACAGTCTCGTTCCGGTGGACAGCGTACAGGACAGTCTCACGGCTAGACGCACAGACGCACAAACGACTAGACGCACAGACGCAACAGACGCAGAGGGGAGAACAGTGGACAGCAGTCGGGACAGCCTCCCCTGACTCCTGTCGTCTGTTCACCCCTGTGCGTCTGCGCGTCTAGTCTTTGCAGGTTCCCGTATTAGTCCACCAACCGTAGGGGCATCACCAGCGCCATATAGCTCGCCGGATCATCCCACCCCACCGGCTCCACCGTGGCCGCGCGCTCGGGGGCCTTGAAGGTGAGCCGCACCTCGTCGGTGGGCATGTACTTGAGGATCTCGAGCAGGTACATCGCATTGAACCCGATTTCGAGGGGCTCGCCTTCGTACGTGACCGCGAGCTCGTCCTGGGCTTCGCCCAGGTCGGGTGTCTGGACCGAGAACTTGACGGCGCCGCCGGAGAAGGCGAGCCGGATCCGGTGCGTCTGATCGCTCGCCACAACGCTCATGCGCCGCAAGGCCGCCGCCATCGCCGCCTTGTCCGCGGTCGCGACCTTGTCGTTCTCGCGCGGGATCACCTGCTCGTAGTTCGGGTACGGCCCCTCGATCAAGCGGGAGAACACGAGCGTCCCGCCCGCGCGGAAGCCGATGTGGTTGTCGCTGCGCGCGATCTCGAGCGCGTCGTCGGCCGCGAACAAGCGGCGGATCTGCTCGAGCGCCTTGGGTGGCACGATCAGATCGGCCGTCGAGCCGCCCTTGGCCGGGACGTCCATTTTGGCGAGCCGGTGCCCGTTGGTCGCCACCATGCGCATGTGGTCGGGCCGGAGTTCCCACAGCACGCCGTTCAGGATCGGCCGGCTCTCCTCGGTCGAGGTCGCGAAGGCGACGTGCCCGACGAGCTTGTGTACCACGCCCGCCGCCGCGTTCCACGCCCCATCGAACTTCACCGCGGGGAACGACGGAAACTCCTCGCGTGGCAACCCGAGCAGCTTGAACTTCGAGCGGCCGCATTCGATCGCGACGCGCGACTCGCCTGCCGCCGTGAACCGCACGGGCCCCGAGGGCAGCTCCCGCGCGATATCCACGAGTTTTTTGGCTGGCAGCGTCACGGCGCCCTCGGCGTCCACTTCCGCCGGCACGGTGGTCGTCACCGCGATGTCCAAATCCGTGCCGGACAGCCGGAGGCCTTGTTTCGTCACCTCGACCAGGACGTTGGCGAGCACCGGTAGGGTCGTCTTGGCGGGAATCGCGGCCGCGACTCCGCTCAATCCTTCCTGCAGCTGCTCTCGCGTGATCGTGAACTTCATCCGTCTCGTCGCCCTTTTCCCGAATTCTGTGGAGTAAGACTCTACTACTCTACTAGAATAGAACTACTAGTAGTAGTAGTAGAGAGCGGGGAAATGTGGGTGGTCGGCCTAACCCGATGCCCCGCGCTGCAACTCGGGTCCCGCTGTCGTCCGACCCGTCTGTGGGGACTGTTGGTATCCCCGGCCTTCCCCACATCTCCGTGCGGTTCCCACACCCGCCCACACGACTCGTTCCCAGATGTTGGCTACAGTGCGGACAACTCCTGGCG
>DASQAM010000232.1:0-5043 GCA_035635735.1 Gemmatimonadales bacterium
TGGTTTGCGCGCGCGCGAAACCGTCGTGCTGGCAATTCGTCCAAGTCGGACCGGCCGCTTGAGGGAGGAGACGCATGCGGAAGAAGACTGCTCTGCGAACACCGCAGCAGCGCGAGACTTCGGTACGCAAACCGGGTGGGCCGATTGATCGGGGCGAGAACGCTCAGGACTCAGCGACGGCGCAGTCCGCCCTTACCAATCGCTCTCATAGAACTGGTATTAGACTGCGAGCCTCGCAGCCTAATTCCGTCGGTTGACCTCAGAACAGCTTGAAAATGCAGCGGGACAGCGCCGCGCCGCCAGGGCGTAGGGGCTGGCCCGCGATTTGGCCCGCGATGACGGGGCAGGTTCGATAGCTTCCGCGAGCCTACCCCATTACGTTTTCAACCGTTAGACCCGGTAGCTCAGTTGGTAGAGCAACGGACTTTTAATCCGTAGGTCCTGGGTTCGATCCCCAGCCGGGTCATTGACAACGAAGCACAACGGCCGGCGCTGGAACGCGCCGGCCGTCGGTGTCCCATAGTCTTTCATCCAGATTTCACCCCGTCTCCCACCACGCCACGATCCCCTCGTGCTTGCACGTATGGCACGTGGTGCGCGACGGGATGATCCCCATTCGGAACGGGATGCGGGTCGCGCACTTCGGGCACACGCCGTAGCGGCGTCCGGCGTCCGCTCGGGTGCCGCGGGCTGGATTGGGGTCGTCGTGGGTGCGGTACACAACGGTGAAGCGGTCGGGGCGCTTGTCGCGCACTTCCACCAGGTCCTGCGGTACGGCGACCCGCTGGCCCGATACCTCGAGCACGGCCCGGTTCACGCCGCTGCTCAAGACCGGATACCATGCCCCGTTGCGCAGGGACGCTTCACCTTCCTCCTCGCGTTTCGCCGCAAACCACAGCCGTGCCCAGCCGACGATCTGATCCATGGTGTAGAGATTGCGGTTCTGAGCCCCAGAATCTGTGATCTGGGTAACATGTGCACCATGCTGAGGCACGGTAGCCGCGAGGTCCCTGAGCCAGGTATATTCGCGCAAGATACGGTAGGGCAGACTGCTAGGCGCCTTCGGAGGTTACCTCGGCATGCGACGAGCGGGTACCACCCTGCGAACCTGGGCAGCGGTGAGCGCTGCTACAGTGCTGCTCGCGGGCTGCATGGTCGCCGCCGTAGGTGCGGGGGCGGGGGGCGGTATCTACTTTACCCAGCGCGGCGTCGAGTCGGTCGTCCCGGCCACGGTCGACCGCGCGGCCGCCGCAACGGCCACGGCATTTGACCAGCTCAAGGTCCGCCAAACGAAATCGCAGGTCGAGCAGGGTGAGGATGGGGAGCAGCGGGAAATCGAGGGCACGGCCGGCGACCGCGAGGTGAGCGTCACGCTCAAGCCGGAAGGCAAGAATGGGACCCGGGTGCAGGTGGTCGCGAAGCGCACCGCGGTTACCTGGGACAAGGACTTCGCCCGCTCCGTGCTGGACAAGATCGTCGCCAACTCACGCTAAGGGACTTATGCCGCCCATCGTCTGGATCGACGGGACATACCATGATCGCTCCGATGCCAAGGTATCGGTGTTCGACCACGGGCTGCTGTACGGCGACGGCGTGTTCGAGGGGATCCGCGTCTACAACCGGCGGGTGTTTCGACTTGGTCAACACATCGACCGGCTGTATGCGTCTGCCAAGGGGATATGGCTCGAAATCCCGCTCGCGAAACCGGCGATGCACCGACTCGTGGAGGAGGCCGTCACGAAGAGCGGGCTCGAGGACGCGTACATCCGGCTCGTAGTGACGCGCGGCGTGGGTGATCTGGGGCTCGACCCGCGCAAATGCCCCACGCCGTCGGTCATTTGCATCGTGGACACGATCCAGCTCTGGTCGCCGGAGCGCTACGAGAAAGGCCTCACAGCTCTCACCGCCGCCACTCCCATCAGCCACCGGGAGAGCCTGTCCCCCCGCGTCAAGTCGCTCAACTACCTCTCGCACATCCTGGCGAAGGTCGAGGGGATCGCGGCCGGCGTCGACGAGGTGATCATGCTGGACCCGCAGGGCTATGTCGCCGAAGCGAGCGGGATGAACCTGTTCGCGGTGACGAACAGCACCCTCAAGACCCCACCCGCCTACGCCGGGATTCTGCGCGGCGTGACGCGCGATGCCGTGATCGAGCTGGCGCGCGAGGCAACCTACGCCGTCGAAGAGCTGCCGCTGAACCGGTACGACCTGTATACGGCGGACGAGATGTTCCTCACCGGTACGGCCGCCGAGATCGTCGCCGTCACCAAGCTGGACGGCCGCTCCATCGGGAGCGGCAAGCCGGGGCCCACCACCCAGGCGCTCGCCAAGCGCTTCAAGGCGCTCGCCACTCGAGGGGACTGACAGCCCTCAACTATTGACAGCACTTAGGGTTAGCCGCATATTGGCGGGCCCTTGTTAGCAAGGTGGTGATGTATGCCATGGAGAGTTATCGCCCACGGCGATCAAGTTTGGCACGTGGACGCCCTCGCCGAGCGCCCGGCCAACGCCGAGGCATGGCAGCTAGTGTTGTCCTTCCGGTCGGCGTCCGAGCGCTCCGGGCGGTCGTTTTGGACCCTGTACCCCTTGGAGGCCAGCTCGAAATCGTCCCTGTTCATTCAAGCGGAGCGCATCCCCGACACGGCTCTCTCGCAGCTCTTGGCGGAGCGACTGGCGTGAGCGAGACCGAGCGCCTGCGCTTCCAGGAGTTCGCGTTCGAGCGCCTCGCGAGCGGGCGCTGTCGCGCCAAGGTCGTGCTGTCGTGGGCCGACGGGCGGCAGTTCACGGGCGAGTCCGACGGCGT
Organism: Gemmatimonadales bacterium; assembly: GCA_035635735.1. Taxonomy (GTDB): domain Bacteria; phylum Gemmatimonadota; class Gemmatimonadetes; order Gemmatimonadales; family GWC2-71-9; genus AG41. The sequence goes on from DASQAM010000232.1 coordinate 2,804, forward strand.
GATCTCGCAGGCCGGCGAGCTGCGCTGCTGCGCGGAGGCGACGGTGCGAGCCCTGGAACGGGTGGTGCAACCGAAGCTGGGGTTCGAGCTGGTGGGTGTCAAAGCTGTCCGAGCGTTCGATGCCGTCGTGGTGATCGTGTCGCTGTCCGCTCGGCAGGAGACGCGCGCCTCGCGCCTGGTGGGGGCCTATCTCGCCGAGACCGATCCACCACGCGGCGCGGCGCTTGCAGTGTTGAACGCGACGAACCGTATCCTCGGAAATTTTTTCGCGACCAGATGACCAGAACCTACGGGATTCGACGGCTCGCGTTGGTGGGCGCGGCGCTGGGCGCCACGCTGAGCGCGGCTTGCGGCGGCGCGCGCGGCGCCGGCTCGGGGGCGCTGACTCCCGCCACGCCTGATTCGACGGCGCTCTCGCTCTCTCCCTCCGTGCGGAGCGCCGACTCGATCGGCGCGCTCGCGGCCCGGGCGGAGCAAGACTCCGCGGCGGATCAGAAGGTGCTCGACAGCCTGCACCGTCCGCACCCCCCAGCTGACAGCCTGGCGCGCCGGCCGCCCGCGGCGTCGCCGATCAAGGGCGAAGAGGTGGAGCGCGAAGCCGAGCGGCTGTTCGGCGCCGAGGGCCGCGCCGTGATCGGCGCCGCCCCGTCGGCCGAGCCGACATTCGACATCGACGTGACCAGCTTCGCCACGAACCGGCGCGTGCTCGAGTACCTCGAGTTCTTCCAGGTGGACTCGCGCGATCGGTTCGAGATCTGGCTCGCACGGCTCGGTCGCTACCAGGGGATGATCCGCGAGCGGCTCCGCGCCAAGCGGCTTCCGGAAGACCTCCTGTACCTCTGCCTGATCGAGAGCGGCTTCTCGAACACGGCGGTGAGTCGGGCGAAAGCGGTCGGGATGTGGCAGTTCATGGCGAGCACGGCGCGCCTGTACGGCCTCACGGTCGATCCCTGGGTGGACGAGCGCCGCGATCCGTTCCGGGCGACGGAAGCTGCCGCCAACTACCTGGCGGACCTGCGGGAGCGCCTGGGCAGCGTGTATCTGGCGGCGGCGGCCTACAACGCCGGCGTGGGACGGATCGAGCGGGGTATCGATCGGCTGCCGGGCGAGCCGGACTCAGTGGACGATCGCACATTTTTTCAGCTGTCCGACCGCCGCTATCTGCGGCGCGAGACGCGTGACTACGTTCCCAAGCTCATCGCGGCGTCGCTGATCGCGAAGCAACCGGCGCGCTATGGCTTCGAGGTGGACCCGCAGCCGCCCCTCGTGTTCGATGAGGTCACGGTTCCCGACGCGACCGGCCTCGACGTGGTCGCACGCCTCGCCGACACGGCGGTGGCGGTGCTGCTCGAGCTCAACCCGCAGTACGTCCGGGGCGTCACGCCCCCCGGCCGGAGCGTGGTCGTCCGCGTCCCGCGCGGGCGCGGCACACTCGTGGCGGAGCGCTACGACAGCCTGCCGATCACCGAACGAATCACGTTCGTGGACCACTATGTGTCACGCGGGCAGACGCTGTCGGACATTGCCAAGCGCTACCGCGTGAGCCTCACCATGATCGAGAGCGCGAACCCCCGCATCAAGGCGCACGCGCTGCGCGTCGGGCAGCGGCTCATCATCCCGATGAGCGGGCGAGTCGTGCCTGCCTCGGCGTGGTCCGTGCCCCCCGAAACCCGCTACCGGCGCGTCTCGAGCACCGGCGTCAGCGCCGGGAACCACCGCGTGCGCTCGGGCGAGACGGCGAGCGAGATCGCGCGCCGGTACCGCGTCTCGCTGACCGCGCTCCTCAATTACAACGGCCTCACGATGGGGTCGGTGCTGCGGGCGGGGGACGTCATCAAAATACCGCAGAAAGAATAGAGGCGTCGCACAGCGGCGTAGCACAAAAGGCGTAGGGCACCGGCGCCCCACGCCTTTCGTGTAACATTGTCGTGCTACGTCTCTAGCTTTTCCGCCTGTAGCCTTTCATAAGCGCCGCCGCATAGCCATTCTGCGGGTCCTTCCCGGCGTCGAGCAGCTCCTGCACCCTCCCCGGCCCGCGATTGTAGGCCAGCAGCGCCAAGCGCAGCTTGGCGTCGGCGTTCCCTTCGTAGCGCTCCAGGAGATCCCGGAGGTAGCGGAAGCCGAGCCGCAGATTGGTGCCGCGGTCGTACAGCTGCGCCGTGGTCAGACCCGGCTCGTACAGCCGGGCCGTACTCGGCAACACCTGCGTGTACCCGATGGCCCCGACCTTACTCTTCGCC
>DASQAM010000233.1:0-5858 GCA_035635735.1 Gemmatimonadales bacterium
CGTCAAACTTTGTGGTACGCGACGCGCGCGGCGTCGTGTTTGTCGTCGGCGAGATAAATCTCGAAATCGGCGAAGAGGGCCGGCGCCTCGCGCTGCAGGACGCGAAGACAGGCGATCGCCATTCGGCGGATCTCGAGCTCCGCGCCCTCGCTCGAGCGCAGCTCGAGCATCGTGCGCCACGCCCGCGCGTTCCCCGACACGACGATCTTCACTTCGGTGGCGTTGGGAAGGACGCTGCGCGCCGCCTCGCGCGCCACCTTGCGCCGGTGCACCTTGTCCGCCATCCACGCGTAGCGCTGCATCAGCGCCTCCACGGCGCGCACGTAGGCCGCCTGGGCGTCCGCCACCTCTCGTTCCCACTCCGCCTCGAGCGCCGGGTCGCCCAGCATGGCCGGCGGCACCACGAACGCGGCGTGCGACTCGTCGACGTAGCGCTGCGACAGCTGGGAGTAGCCGAACCCCGCACGGTGTCGCACCAGCTCGTGCGAGCAGGAGCGCGAGATGCCCTCGATCAACAGCACGTAGACCGCGTGCTCCAGCACCGAGCCATGGCCCTGCTTCTTGATGTTCTCGAGGTAGTCGGCCGTCGACCGGTTGGCCGGGTTGTGCTGGCTCATGTAGCAGATCCGGCCGGCGAACTCGGCGAGGCGCTCTCCGGCGGAGGCACTGCCCTGCCATTGCACCCGGAGGTGCTCGGGTTCGAGGAACTCAGGCCGGGCGATCAGCGAGACGTGAGGGGCGCGGAAGACTTCCATGGGAGCGAGGGGCTAGGGGTTCGGGGTTGCCAGGTCGAGCTTTGGTGTCGCCCAGCCGGCCGTCCGCTCCACCTCTCGCAGCCGGGCGGCAATGTCATCGGGAATCGCGGCCGCTTCCGGGCCGACCTTGAGATCGGCGAGGGGCGCCCAATCAGGCGACGGGATTATAACACCCGGGTTGAGCGTGCAGCGCGGGTCGTACGCCTGCTTCAGCTCCCGGAACAGCGCGGTCACCTCGGGGCCGTAGAACCGCTCCAACAGACCGGCGCGCAGCCGGCCGACCCCGTGCTCCCCGCTCGGCGTCCCGCCCAGTCGCAGCAGCAGCTCGGCCGCGTCCCCGTAGAGCGCCGCCAGGGCATCACGCCAGCCGGATACGGTCAGATCGGGGAGCGCGTTCACGTGCACGTGGCCGTCGCCCGCGTGTCCGAAGATCGCCACCGGAATGCCTCGCGCCGCCGCCGCCGCGCGGATTCCGGTGACATAGTCGGCCAGCCGCTCGAGCGGCACGCACCCGTCTTCGACGACTTGCAGGGAGCGTCGGTTCTCCGGGAGGCGGGCCAGGGCGGGGCTCGCCAGGCGGCGTACGGCCCACAGCGTCTCGAGGCTCGCTCGGTCGACTGCCGTCGCGACGTGCGCCGTGCTGGCGTGCAGGCCGCGCACCGCGTCCCCGACCACGCCTCGCGCTGCCGCCTGAGTCTCACGCTCGAACTCGATCAGCAGGAGTGCTTCGAGCCCCTCGGGCAGGCCGGGGGGGGCGCCCGCAGCCCGCACGAAGTCGAGCAGCGTCCGGTCCAACAGCTCGACCGCCGACGGGTTCAGGGCCACGAGGTAGGGGACCGCCTCCGCGACCTGATCCAGCCGTTCGAATCCCAGGGCCGCGCCCGCCACATCGGCGGGGATCGGCTCCAACCGCCACTCGATGGCGGTGATGAACGCGAGCGTACCCTCCGACCCGATGAGCAGGTCGAGCTCGTCTCCGGATTCGGCAAAGCGATCGAGCGCATAGCCGGCGGCATTCTTGCGCGTCTTGGGAAAGCGAGCCGCAATCAACCCGCGCTGGTCGGCGGACAGATGGAACCGCTCCCCGGGACCGCCAGGGACTCCTTTAGGGTTCCCCGCTCCCCGAGTGACCCGCCGCGCCTCGCCGTCCGCTCCGATGAGTTCGATCGCTTCCACCCAGCTCCGCACGCTGCCACTCCGCACCGAGCGCGGCCCTGCTGCGTTGGTGGCCACCATGCCGCCCGACGTCGCGAACGCGCCCGAGGACGGGTCCGGGGGGAGGCGCAGGCCGAAGGGTCGCGCGGCCGCCGTCAGCCCGGCCCACGTCACGGAGGCGCCGGCCCAGAGCCTCCGATGGGGCCAGTCGGGCGCGGTCCAATGGAAGCCCTGGGTCAGGTCTACGACGACGCCGCGCCCCACGCCTCCCCCGGCCATCCCGCTCCCCGCGCCACGGGGCACGAGCGGGGTGCCCGTCGCTCCCGCCCACCTGACGAGCTCTTGCAGCTCCTCCACCCCCCGCGGCACGGCGACTGCCGCCGGAACGATCCGATAGATCCCTGCGCCTTCCGAATATGCGGCTCGGCTGCGGGAATCGGTGAGGAGGGGAAGGGGTGCCTGGGTCAAGACGGGTGGGTGGTCCGTGGTACGTGGTTCGTCACGGCTCACAAGTTACTACGCACCACGTACCACGCACCATTCGCGCTTGACACCGCGGGGGGGGCGGGTGATGCTTGACGCCTTATGACCGCCGCCGCTCCCCGCGCCCAACTCATCCACATCGAGACCGATCGCCGTCTCGGTCACGAGTGGGACGAGTGGGACGGGCGGCCTCTCCCCGGGAACGGGGACTTCTCCGCGCCGCCGGGACTCTTCTTCCGCTTTGCCGGCCTGACGATCGGAATCGGCATGGCGGTGGGGGCGGCGCTCATCTTCTTGCTTGGCCCGCGACTCGGCACCCTCTGGGCCACGCTGCCCCGCACGCTGTGGCTCGCGTTGGGGGCGACGTCCGTGGCGACCTGGCTGTGGTTCGGGACCCTGCTCCTTTCCTTCTATGGGGGCATGCTCGCGCTCCCCGAGGGCTGGCTCGAGCGGGGGCCCTATCTCCGCCTGATGAGCCTCACCTCCTCCGTCTCCCGGGCGTTCGGCAAGCGGGACTGGGTGGAGCACGCGGCCATCGACGTGTACAACACCCTCGCCGAGCGCCGCCGCCGGACGGTGGGCAAGGGCGAGTTGCTGGTCCTCATCCCGCGCTGTCTGTCGAAGCAGGCGCTCGATGGGGTGCTGGCGATCGCCGGGCGCTACGAGGTCCCGGTGTTCGTCGCAACCCGGGGACAGCTCGCGCGGCGGGTGATCCGCGAGCGCCGCCCCCGTGCGGTCGTCGCGGTGGCGTGCGAGCGGGACATGATGACCGGGCTCCGCGACGTGGCCGGCCGGTTGCCCGTGCTCGGGCTCACCATGCGCCTTCCGAACGGACCGTGCCGCGACGCGATGCTCGACCTCGACATCATGGAGGAGTGGGTGAGGGGCTTGGTGGGGGCGTAGGGCGCCCCTGCTCCTGGGCGGCTTTCGGTACCCCGAATTTCTGCTTCAGCTTATCCACCAACCGCTGCGCAATCTTGTAGCCCTCGTGCTCCTTCGACGCGATCACCTCGAGATCGCGCTCGGGGCGTGACGGGTCGTAGCGGGGCCGGTACACCGGCTCGGTGGTGAGCCGGGTTTGACCGGGCACCCACGGATCGGCCCAGAACCGGATCTTCACGGTGGCGGCGAGGTTGGTGATCTCGCGCTCGTGGTGGCGGGTGCGATGCGCCTGCGGGTCGTACCACGCCGTCTCGACGTAGCCGTCCCGCACGTTGGCATGCGCGACCTCGAGGCTCTCGGCAGCCACTACGCTGTCGAGCATGGCGGTGACCCGCTCCGGTCGGGCGTCCAGAATGATGCTGAGGGCACGCGGGTCGGGCCGGAAGTCGGGGCGGGTGGTGATCGGGGTGCAGGCAGCGACAAGAAACAGAATGCGGAATGCGGAATGCGGAATGCGGAGTAGCAGTGAGAGGTCGTGCGCCAACTCGCTCACCCTGCGATTCCGCAATCCGCAATCCACAATCCGCAATCGCATCAGGGCTTATGCGGCGGCGTGCCCGGTGCATGCGTGTGCCCCGCGGCTTTCGCCGAGTCCGCGTGCTCGGACTCTTCGGCTTCGCCCGCCTCGTGCTGATGCCCCGCCTCCCGGTTCTCGATCTCCGCCTGCAAGGTGGCCTTGGGAATACCCGCCGCGTGGTCGAACATCAGCTTCGCGCCGAGCACACCGGTCCAGATGATGGCCACGAGCCCCGCGACGCTCAACACCCGGAGTCCGGCCTCCTCGGCGGAGGTGAGCTTGGAACGGCGGAACAGCTTCCACGCGAGCACCACTGTGAAGATCCCCATGGTGGTGAGCGCCACCGTCTCGTGCGTCTCCATCAGCTCGTGAATGGCTTCGCCGTGCTCGATCACGTCTTCGGCCTGGAGGCCGGCGAGCACCGCTACCCAGCCGCCGGTCACTCCGGCCCACAGGGTCCACACCGCCGCCGACTTGAGCGAATCGCGCTTCGTGACCCAGGCGCCGAGGTCGAAGAGCACCGTCACGAATAGCAGTGCGGCGGGCAGGTCGTTCACCGCCGCGTGAAAGCGGGGCCAGTCGTAGCCAAGCATGCGGGTCCTTGGAGGTGAGGGTTTGGAGTGGCGCGCGTCAGATGCCGAGGGCAAGCACCTTGGGCGGATCGACGGAATAGTCGTAGAAGCCCTTGCCGCTCTTCCGGCCATTCATTCCCGCCAGAACCATCCGCTTGAGGAGCGGCGGCGGCGCGTAGCGCTGCTCGCGGTACTCGGTGAACATGATCTCGGCGATCTTGTAGGTCGTATCCAGTCCGACGAAGTCGAGCAGCGTCAGCGGTCCCATGGGATAGCCGCAGCCCAGCTGCATTGCCTTGTCGATATCCGGTACGCTCCCCACGCCGCGCTCGACCGCACGGATGGCATCGAGCAGGTACGGAACGAGCAGCAAATTGACGATGAAGCCCGAGTTGTCCTTCGCCGCCACGGGCTCCTTGCCGAGCGATTTGGCGAACGCGAACGCGCGTTGAAATGTCTCCGCCGAGGTGGTCACGGTGCGGACGACCTCGACGAGCGGCATGAGCGGGACGGGATTGAAGAAGTGCAGCCCGACGAAGCGGTCGCCTCGTTTCGTGGCCGCCGCCATCGCCGCGATGGTAAGGCTGGAAGTGTTCGAGGCGAAGATGGTGGCGGGGCCGCACAGGCCGTCGAGCTCTTTCCAGAGGGCGTTCTTGACCTCCAGGTCCTCGGTCACGGCCTCGACCACGATGTCGCACGTCTTCAGGTCGGCCGTGGTGGTCGTGAAGCGCAGGCGCTTGAGAGTCGCGTCGCGGTCCGCCGCCGCGAGCTTCCCCTTCTCCACGAACTTGGCGAGCGATTTCTCGATCCCGGCGCGCGCCTTGTCCCAGACCTGCTGGGACACGTCCCGGACGGTCGTGTCGTATCCCGCCGCGGCAGCCACCTGGGCGATCCCGCTTCCCATGAGTCCACAGCCCAGCACCCCAACCCCTTTGATGTCGGTCATGGCGCTCCCACGCTCACCTGGGATTGATCAATGTGCGGATCTCGTCTGCGATGCGGAGGAACGGGTTCGCCTGTTCGCCCGGCAGGGCGTGTCCGGGTTTGATCTCCCCGCGCTCGAGCCGGTCCAGCACCTGCTCCAGCCCGATCTGAACGTGCTCGTGCTGCGCGCGGTGGCTCCGAAGGATCGCAGCGGCCGCCGGAGCGAGGATCAGGACCGGCAGGAACGGGAACGGCGCGAGCAGCCCCATCACCCAAAGGGCGCCGCTCGCCGCGGTCCCCAAGCTGAGGAGCGTCGCCGCGCCGGCCAAGCGTTGCCTGCGGCCGTTGCGCACGTCCGCGACCAGCTGAACGTGGCAAAAGCCGCTCTCGAGCGGAGTCACCCGGCCGGCCACTTCCGTCGCTCGCGCCAGAGCGAACCGCCGACCTCCCGCTCCGAGCGCCCGCTGAATCGACGCGAACGCGCCGACCTTCGGCTCCCAGGTGGTGTGG
>DASQAM010000234.1:0-1616 GCA_035635735.1 Gemmatimonadales bacterium
CCGACGGCGTATTCGATCCGCTGTGGCTCCCCGACGGCACGGGGCTCATCGTCACGAGCGACATCAAATGGCCCGCGCAACAGGAAATCGATCGACGCAACGACGACTTCCCGACCGACGCGCGCCTCTGGACCGGTCTCATGTGGCGGCACTGGGACGACTGGCGCGCCGGCAAGCGCCAGCACCTGTTCACCGTCACGCTCGCGGACGGCAGCACCAGGGACGTGACGCCCGTGGACCATGACGTACCCACGATCGCGACCGGCGGCGACGGCGACGTGAGCGTCTCGCCCGACGGGAAGCAGATCGCGGTCGCCATGCACGGCGATTCGACGGTCGCCGACAACACGAACGTGGACGTCTATCTGATGGGGCCGGACGGGTCCGGGATGCGGGCGCTGACGACGGGCCGGGGAGCCGACAACACGCCGCGCTATTCGCCCGACGGCAAGTGGCTCGCGTACCTCTCGATGGAGCGGGCCGGGTTCGAGGCGGATCGACAACGGTTGCTGCTGGTGGAACGCGCGGACGGTCGGCCCGGCGGCTCGAGCGTCGAAGCGACCAAGGGCTGGACGCTCTCCGTCGGGTCATACATCTGGTGCCCCGATTCGAAGTGCCTCTACGCCGTGGTGGAGGAGCGCGGCCGCGACAACATCTACCGGATCGACCTGCCGTCGTTTCGCCGTTCCCTTGCCCTTGGCGGTGGTGGGGTCAACACCGAAGTGCAGGTGATGCCGGACGGTCGGGGGCTCCTGTACCTGCACCAGAGCAACACCCAGCCCAACGAGATTTGGCTCGCCGGCCGCCAGCTCACGCATCACACCGACGCGCCGCTCGAGGCGCTCGATCTGCGGCCGCTGGACGAGTTCGGCTTCGTGGGCGCGCTGGGGGACTCCGTCTTCGGATGGCTGCTCAAGCCCCCCGGTTTCGACCCCGCCAGGCGGTATCCGCTCATCTACCTGATTCACGGCGGGCCGCAGGGAGCGTGGACCGATTACTGGGGAGCGAGGTGGAATTACGCGCTGTTCGCGTCGCGCGGATACGTGGTGGCCGCGGTCAACTTCCACGGCTCGACCGGCTACGGCCAGAAGTTCACGGACGCCATTTCCCAGCACTGGGGGGACTATCCGTACCAGGACCTCATGAAGGGCCTCGACGTAGTGGCGCGTCTCCCCTATGTCGATTCGACGCGGATGGGGGCGGCGGGTGCGTCCTACGGCGGCTATATGACCTATTGGATGGCCGGGCACACCGGTCGCTTCAAGACCCTGGTTGCACACGACGGCGTGTTCAATCCGGTGAGCATGGCGGGCACGACGGAAGAGCTGTGGTTCGTCGACTGGGAGTTCGGCGGCACGCCGTACGCGAATCGCGCGCTGTACGAGAAGTGGTCGCCGTTGAATTTCGTGCAGAACTGGAAGACACCAATCCTGATCGTCCACTCGCAGCTCGATTATCGCGTGGACCTGTCGGAAGGCTACCAGGCGTTCACGGCCGCGAAACTCCAGGGCGTGCCGACCAAGTTTCTGTACTTCCCCGACGAGGGCCACTGGGTGCTGCGGCCGCGCAACCGCCGCGTGTGGTGGGGAACGGTGCTCGACTGGATCGATCAGTAC
>DASQAM010000235.1:0-8535 GCA_035635735.1 Gemmatimonadales bacterium
CACCCTCCGGACCATGAACTGGCTGACCTCACCCGAAACCTGGATCGCGCTCCTCACGCTCACGGTGCTCGAGATCGTCCTCGGCATCGACAACATCATCTTCATCTCGATCCTGTCCGGGAAGCTGCCCGCCGGCGAGCAACCGCGCGCCCGTACGGTGGGCCTCACGCTCGCCATGGTGACGCGCATCCTGCTGCTGCTCTCCCTCACCGGCATCATGCGGCTCACGCGGCCGCTGTTCAGCCCGTTCGGCCACCCCTTCTCGGGCCGCGACTTGATCCTCCTCTTGGGCGGCCTGTTCCTGCTGTGGAAGAGCACGCGCGAGATTCACGACAAGCTCGAGGGCGAAGAAGGACGCCAGAACGTGAAGGCCGGTGCCACATTCGGCGGCGTCATCGTCCAGATCGCCTTGCTCGACATCGTGTTCTCGCTCGACTCGGTGATTACCGCCGTGGGCATGGTCCGGCAGGTCGGCGTGATGATCGCGGCCATCGTCCTCGCGGTGCTCGTCATGCTCGTGGCGGCGGGCCCGATCAGCGACTTCGTGCACCGTCATCCCACCCTCAAGATGCTCGCGCTGTCCTTCCTCCTCCTCATCGGCGTCACACTCATCGCCGACGGCCTCGGCCAGCACATCCCGAAGGGCTACGTCTACTTCGCGATGGGCTTCTCGGTGTTCGTCGAGTCGCTCAACCTGCGCCTCGCGCGCAAGGCGCCGCCCGTGCACCTGAAAGAGTCGATCACCCCGTGACGCGCGGCTAGGTCGCCCTCAGTCGTGTCCCCCGATATAGAGCCGAATCATCTTTTCCCAGTAGGGCCAGTCGTGCGACCACCCGTCCCAGATCCTCAGCGCGTTCCCGATTCCCTTGCCCCAGAGGGTTCCTGAGAACTGCTGGTTGTTGCTGCAGGCGGGGTCGTCGCGGCCGATCGCCAAGATGATGTCCTGGCGGCGGAACGCCGCGAGCCGCGCGGCGTCGTGTTCGTGGCGCATGAAGTCGAAGGGGTTGCACGCATACACGTTGGCATCGGAATACCCGCCGGTCAGCCGGGTGATGTCGTACAGTCCGGAGAGGCCGATGATGCGGTTCACGAGGTGGGGATTGCGCAGGCCGAAGCACGCGGCGTGGTAGGCCCCGAAGCTCGCGCCCACCGCCATCACGAACGGGTTCGGATTCTCGCCGGCGCTGAACGGGATCACCTCGTCCCCCAAGTAACGATCGTACTGGAGGTGCCGCCAGGCTCGCGCCCCCGGGTGCAAGTGCTCGCCGTACCAGCTCTCCTCGTGCACGTGGTGGAGGCAGAACATCTGGATCCAGCCGTTCTCGAGCTGCTCACCGAGCACGCCCGGCCGATCCATCCGGCGGTCGGTCCACTCGGAATAGCTGCCCAGCGACGTGGGGAACACCAGGACCCGTGCGCCCGCATGTCCCAGCACCTGGAGCTCCATGTCGCGCCGCAGCGCAGGGCTGTACCACTTGTGGTACGCGTGCTTCACGCCGCCGGCTCCCGCAGCAGGAACGGGAGAGCCTCGCGGAAGCGACGGCCCCACGCCGACTCGTGGTGCACGCCGTCCTTGTCCTCCACCCAGCGGAAGTCGCGCCCCGCCTCGTAACCCCTCGCGAGGAGCAGGTCCCGCAGCCGGCGCGCGAGCGCCACGGTCTGCTGGCCCTCGCGCGTCCCGACGTCGAGGTACAGCCGGCCCCCGCCCGGCACCCGGGGCGCCCGTGCCACGAGGTCGAGGAGGGCGCCATCGCCAAACCAGAGGGAGGGACTGAGCGCGGCCGCGAAGCCGAAGCTCTCGGCATACCGGAAGAAGGCGTACAGGCTGATTAGCCCGCCCATGGAGGACCCTGCGATCCCAGTGTGCTCCCGATCGGGCAGCGTGGGGAACTGCGCGTCGACGATCGGCTTCACGGTGCGGGTGACGAAGTCCAGATAGCGGTCGCCCCCCTCACCGAATGGGTTGTATTCGACGAGGCGCGCGTCACCCATGTTCGGGATCCCGACGACGATCGCGTCGAGGCCGCGCCGGCTCGCCCACGTGAGCGCCTCGTCCACACCCCACGTTCCGGCGAAGCTCATGGCCGGGTCGAACAGGTTTTGCCCGTCCTGCATGTAGATGACTGGGTAGCGACTGTCTCCTCGGGCGGGGGCGGCGGGGACATATATGGAGAGGTCGCGCCGGTTGTCGAGCTCGGGGCTGTGGACGGAGGGCAGCACGACGAGGCGGCCCTTGCGGGCGTGCCAGCGCCGCAGCAACCGACGGAGAGCGAGCATGGAATCGACAATCTACGAGCCTCCGGTCGCGCTTGTCACCCGTGCCGCCGACGCGCAGTTTCAGCCCGATGAACGCGACAGTGGGTCTCGTCGTCGGTCGGGAGTGGTCGTTCCCACCAAAGTTTATCGAGGAAGTGAACGGTCGCGATCGCGGCGTGGTTGCCGAGTACGCCAAGCTCGGCGCCGAGGCTATGGATGCGCCGAGCGCTTACGCCGTCATCATCGACCGCATCTCGCACGAGGTGCCGTTCTATCGGACGTACTTGAAGCACGCCGCGCTCCAGGGGGTGGCGGTCGTCAACAACCCCTTCATGTGGAGCGCCGACGACAAGTTCTTTGGCGCGACGCTCGCGACCAGGCTCGGGGTGGCGAGCCCCAAGACCGTCGTGTTGCCGAACAAGGAGTACATCCCGGGGATCAGCCACGAGGAGAGTCTCCGCAACCTGGTGTTCCCGTTCGACTGGGACGCAGTGCTGCGGCACGTCGGGCTTCCCTGCATTCTCAAGGATGCGCACGGCGGTGGCTGGAAGGACGTCTTCGTCTGTAGGACGCCCGAAGAGTTGCTGCACCACTACGATCACTCTGGGCTCCGGACCATGATCGTCCAGGAGTTCATCGAGTGGGACAAGTTCGTACGCTGCCTCTGCATCGGGCAGCGCGACGTCCTGCCGATTCATTACGACCCTGGGGCGCGGAAGTACCACGTGGATCCCGGCTACCTCGATCCCACGCTCCGCGACCGCATCGTGCAGGACTCCCTCACCCTGGTGCGGGCCCTGGGGTACGACATGAACTCGATCGAATGGGCGGTGCGCGCCGGCGTCCCCTACGCCATCGATTTCATGAACCCCGCGCCGGACTTCGACATCAACTCGCTGACCCCCGAGTACTTCGATTGGACGGTGCGACACATGGCCGACCTGGCGATCCGGCTCGCCACGCGTCGGCCGGCGGCGAAGCGCGCGTTTCACTGGCAGGCCTTGTTCAAGGGACGGGCCAACGCCCGGTCGAAATGACCTCGGTCGTGCGGCGGGCGGTGGACCACTATCACGAGCTCTTGAGCGACGAGCTCGCCGCAGAGTCGCAGGCGGCGCTCGACGCGGAGCTGCGGAGCCGGGGCCTGTTCTTCGGGGAGCGGCCGTTGTGCACGGTGCTGCGGCCGCGGTTTCTCGCTCCCCAACACTACCGATTCCTGCGCACCACCGGCGCCGGGCTGCTGCGAGCGTTCGACCGGGCCTACCGCGCGGCGCTGGCCAGCGAGGTCATCCGGCGGCAGTTCGGTCTGGCCGAATGGGAGGAGGACCTGGTCCAGCCGGATCCAGGCTTCTCCGACCCCAGCCCCACCTCGCGGATCGACGCGTTCTATTTCCCGGAGCAAGAGAGCCTTCGCGTCACGGAGTACAACGCGGAGACACCGGCCGGGACAGCCTACAACGATGCGCTGTCGGAGGCGTTTCTCGCCCTTCCCGTCATGCGGCGGTTTCTGCGCCGCTTCGATGTCCGTCCGGTCCCGGCGCGCCATGGGGTGCTCAACGCGTTGTACGAGGCCTACAGCCAGTGGAGCGGAGGAGGTCGGGGGCGCCGGGGGGGCGCCGCGCCACGCATCGGGATCCTCGATTGGCGCGAGGTGCCGACGTACAGCGAGTTCGTCCTGTTCGCGGATTACTTTCGTTCCCACGGCCTCGACGCCGTGATCGCGGATCCGCGCGAAGCGGAGCTGCGCGACGGCGAGCTCCTCTTGGGCGGCGGGCCGGTGGACCTGATCTACAAGCGCGTGCTGCTCGGCGAGCTGGTGGCGCGGTGCGGCCGCGACCATCCCGTGATCCGCGCCGTGCGGTCCGGGGCGGTGTGCATGGTGAACCCGTTCCGGTGCAAGATCCTTCACAAGAAGGCGAGTCTCGCCGTGTTGAGCGATGAGCGGAACGCCGAGCTGTTTTCGGCCGTCGAGCGTCGGGCGATCGGCGCGCATGTCCCCTGGACCCGCACCGTGGCCGAGCAGAAGACGCTGCATGGCGGCCGCAAAGTAGATCTCGTCCCATTCATCCTGGCCACGCGCGAGCGCCTGGTGCTCAAGCCTAATGATGAATACGGCGGGAAAGGCATCGTGCTCGGTTGGGAGGTGGACGACGCGGCGTGGCAGCGTGCGGTGGGTGTAGCGCTGGCCGAGCCGTACGTCGTGCAGGAGCGGGTTCCGATCCCGAGCGAGCCGTTCCCGAGCCTGGTGGACGGGCGCGTCACCTACGCTGACCGCATCTTGGACACGAATCCGTTCGCTTGTCACGGGGCATATGTAGAGGGCTGCCTGTCGCGGCTCTCGACCGCCGCACTCGTCAACGTCACGGCGGGCGGGGGATCGCAGGTTCCGACGTTCTTGGTGGAGGCGCGATGAAGCCACCGTCGCTCACGCTCGGCATCGAAGAAGAGTACCAGATCATCGATCCCACGACGCGCGAGCTCAAATCGTACATCACGGAGCTCCTCGCCGGAGATCATCTGGTGCTGGCCCAGGTGAAGCCCGAGCTGCATCAGTCGATCGTGGAGGTCGGCACCACGGTGTGCCGGACGCCGGCCGAAGTGCGGGCCGAGCTCGTCCGCTTGCGACGGGACATCATGGGGCTCACGGCCAAGAACGGCCTCCGGATCGCCGCGGCGGGCACGCACCCGTTCTCTTCCTGGATGCAACAGGATATCACGCCGCTCGAGCGCTATCTCGGCCTGCGCCAGGACATGGCGGACCTGGCGCAGCGGCTGCTCATCTTCGGCACCCACGTTCACATCGGCATCGAGGACCGCGAGTTCCTGATCGATGCGCTCAACGTGGCGCGCTACGTCCTCCCACACGTCCTCTGCCTGTCCACGAGCTCGCCCTTCTGGATCGGCCGCAAGACAGGTCTCAAGTCGTATCGCAGCGTCGTGTTCCGCGGCTTCCCGCGCACCGGCGTTCCGCGGGCGCTCCGGTCGTGGAGCGAATACACAGAGCTGGTCGACATGCTCACCCGCACCGGGTCCATCCCCGATGGATCCAAGATCTGGTGGGACGTGCGGCCGAATTGGAGCTACCCGACGCTGGAGTTCCGGATCTGCGACGTCTGCACGCGCGTGGACGAAGCCGTCTGCATCGCGGCCATCCTGCAGGCGGTCGTGGCCAAGTTGTGGAAGCTGCGGCGTCAGAACATGACCCTCCGCGTGTACCCGGCGGACTTCATCGAGGAGAACAAATGGCGCGCCGTCCGCTACGGCCTGGACGGCCGGCTCATCGATTTCGGCAAGGGCGTCGAGCTGCCCGCGCGCGACCTCGTGCGGGAGCTCATCGAGTGGTTCATTGGCGACGTCGTGGACGAGCTGGGGAGCCGCAAGGAGGTCGAGTACGCCTACCGGATTCTCGAGGAGGGCTCGAGCGCGGACCGCCAACTCGCCACCTACGAGCGCACCGGCGATCTCAAGGCCGTGGTCGACCAGTTGATCGTCGAGACGGCGGACGGCTTGTAGCGGCACCGGAGCATCGTTAGCGTTGCGGCATGGACAACCGGCCGGTCATCGGCATCACGACGCAGACGCTCGAGGCGATCCCGGACCAGCTGCCTCGCTGCTGGGTGATGAGCCAGCGCTACGTCCAGATGCTCGTGACCGTCGGTGCGGTCCCGTGGGTCATTCCGCTCCTCGAGGGCGATGAGGCCACACTCCGCGGGATCTACGAGCGGATCGACGGTCTGTTCCTGCCCGGCGGCGTGGACGTGGACCCGAGCGCGTACGGCGAGGCGCGCGGCCCGCACTGCCAGCGGACCGACCCGGCGCGCGACTGGACCGAGCTGCTGCTCGTGCGGTGGGCGCTCGCCGAGGGCAAACCGGTACTGGCGGTATGTCGCGGCGCCCAGCTCCTCAACGTGGCCGTGGGCGGCAGTCTCTACCAGGACGTCGGCGCCCAGCACCCGGCGGCGATCAAGCACGACTACTTCCCGATCGGCGGCCGCCGCCGCGACGAGCGCACGCATGACGTGCGGATCGCCGCGGGCTCGCGGCTGGCCCGCCTGCTCGAGACCGAGGCACTCTCGGTGAACAGCATGCACCATCAGGGCATCGCGCGCCTGGCCCCAGGACTCGCGGCGGTCGCGACCTCCCCCGATGGCTTGATCGAGGGCGTCGAGGCCAACGATGCTCCCTTCGTGCTCGGTGTGCAGTGGCACCCCGAAGACCTCGTGGAGGTCGATCCCCGCATGCGCCGACTGTTCGAGGGATTCATCACCGCCGCGGCGCTGTGACGCGCTGCGGGGTCGTGGCCCTGGCCGGGAAACCCAACGTCGGTAAGTCCACGCTCCTGAACGCCCTGGTCGGCGAGCATCTCGCGATCGTCTCCCCCAAGCCCCAGTCCACCCGCCTGCCGGTTGTCGGTCTGCTCACGCGGGACGACACGCAGTTCATCTTCACCGACTCGCCCGGGCTGCTCGAGCCCGAGTACAAGCTGCACGAAACGATGCGGGCCGCCGCGCTGCGGGCAATCGCGGACGCCGAGGTCATCGCGTACTTGCATCCCATGCCGGAGTTTCCCGCGCCGCCGCTCGCACAAGTGGCCAAACTCGACCGCGCGCCGAGGGCGCCGATCGTCACGGTGTATACGAAGGCCGATCTCGTTCCAACCTCCTCCAACCTCCCCCAACCTCCCCCAACGTCCAGTGTCGTCGTTTCCGCCCTCACCGGGAGCGGTCTCGACCAGCTCCTCGCGGCGCTGCGGGAGCGAGTGCCCGAGGGTCCCTTCCACTACGATCCCGACGCGATGGCGACGCAGCCGATGCGCTTCTTCGCCGCCGAGTTCGTGCGCGAGGCGGCGTTCGAGCTGCTGCACGAAGAGCTGCCTTACAGCGTGGCGGTCGAGATCGACGAGTTCCGAGAAGGTCAGGAGCCGGTGTATATTCGAGCCGTGGTGTACGTCGAGCGCGCCAGCCAGAAGGGCATCGTGATCGGGGAAGGGGGCCGCACCATCAAGGCGATCGGGCAAGCGGCCCGCGGAAAGATCGAAGCGCTGCTCGGGGCACGCGTGTTCCTCGAGCTGCACGCGAAGGTGCTGCCCAAGTGGCGGCGCCAGCTCGCGTCCCTGAAACGGCTGGGGTACGCGGGATGAGTCTCGCGCCAGACCTGCTCGAGATTCTCGTCTGCCCCAAGTGCAAAGGTCCACTCGAGCACCGCACGGCGCCCGCCGAAGCGCTGGTGTGTCACACCTGCCGCCTGATCTACGCCGTCGAAGACGACATCCCCATCATGCTCATCGATGAGGCGAAGCACTTCTAACCGCACCTCAGGGCGGTTGTTTGACAACCCGAGCATACGCGGCCTAAGTTTAGGCGCGCTCGACCCTTACGTGAGGAGGCAGGTGCGGGGCACGCGCCCGACGATACTCTTTTTCTCGGCGGCTGGTCGCACCGTACCTGACTTCCTGGCACGCTGGGTCAACGGCAAGGGACTGACGATCGTACCCGTGCCGGACCCCGCTGACGTGGAGCAGCGCGTGCTCCGGTCGCTGCCACAACTCGTGGTCATCGACGCGGACGGTGGTCCGCAGGGGCTCGCGCTCTGTGCCCGGCTCAAGGCGGACTCCTACTCGGCCATCGTGCCGCTCGCGGTCCTGACGAGCCGGCACACGACGGACCGCGTGCAGGAATGGTTCGCCGCGGGGGCGGACGAGGTGATCAGCCCGCTGTTCGAGCCGACGGAGCAAGCGAGCCGGCTCGACGGGCTCATGACCCGCACCGCGCGCGACGTCGCCGTCAACCCGTCCACCCGCCTGCCGGGGACCACCGAGATCGAGCGCGAGATCCGGCGACGCATGGAAAACGGCGAGCTGTTCGCCGTATGTTACGCCGACCTGGATCATTTCAAGGAGTACAACGATCGCTACAGCTACAACGACGGCGATCGGGTCATCTACATTCTGTCGCGCATCCTCCACGACGTCGTGAAAGGACTGCTCGGCAGCCGCGGGTTCATCGGGCACATCGGCGGGGACGACTTCATCTTCATCATCCCGTTCGACGCGATCCCCGACGTGTGTGGCGAGGTGCTCGAGGTGTTCGACACGTTGATTCCGTACCAGTACAACGAGCAGGACCGCCGGGCCGGGTACTACTTCGGCAAGGATCGGCGCGGTCAGCTGCACCGCGTGCCGCTGATGACCCTGTCGATCGGGATCGTCACCAACCAGCACCGCCGCTTCGCGCACCCGGCGCAGGTGAGCGAGCTGGCGACGGAGATGAAGAGCTACGCGAA
>DASQAM010000236.1:0-9294 GCA_035635735.1 Gemmatimonadales bacterium
TGTGAGCTACAACCCGTTCGACTTCGCGGCCGGCCGGGTCGTGCTCTTCGAATTCGACCTGCGCCAGCCGGTGATCAACATCGTGCAGCACCCGAACGGCCGGCTCAACATCGAAGAGCTGTTGCGCCTCGGGGGTCCCGATAAGGGCCCGCACGGGCCGGCCGCCCTCATCTTATTCCGGAACGTCCGCATCACCGACGGGACGGTGACCCTGCGACTGCAGGCGAAGCGGTCCGAGCCGGGGGACTCGAGCCTCGAGATCGCGAGCGACGACCCCAATGGGCGGCTGCGCGTCCGTCGCTTCGAGCACCTCGACGCGCGGCTCTCCGCCCTGCAGGTGTCCTCCCCGCGGGAGCGGGGCATCCGCATCGACATTTCCCGGCTGGCCATGGAGAGCGCGGACCCAGCGGTGCGAGTCGAGGACGCGGCGGGACGGCTGCGGGTGATCGGTGATTCGATGGATGTGCAGCTCGCGCGCGTGCGGCTGCCACATTCGGCCCTACGCGACGCGCGCGGCACGCTCCGCTGGCCGCATGGCCGGCTGCTGTTCGACCTGCGGCTGCGCGCGGACTCGGCGACGCTCAATGATTTCCCGTTCATCGACCGGCGCTTCGCCGGCGTTCCCGGCGCGGGGGTGGTGTCGGGCGACGTGCGACTGCGCTCCCACGGCGAACGGGTGCTCGAGGTCGGGCTCGACCCGCTGCGTCTGGCGTACCGCGGCGGCACGGTCGCCGGCCGGCTCACGGCGCTCAGCGTCGCGGACTCGGGGCTCGTCGCCTTGCGCGATGCCGACCTGGACGCCCGCGAGTTCGACCTCGAATTCGCGCGGCCCTTCCTCGATACGCTGCCGTTCGCGGGACGGCTCACGGGACACACCCTCGCCACCGGGCCGCTCGCGGCCCTCGCGCTCGAGACTGATTGGTCGTTCCGCGACTCGCTCGTTCCGGGATGGCCCGAAACCCGCATCCGCGGGAAAGGCGAAGTGAACCTCAAAGCCGCCGACGGTATCCATTTTCAGCCGTTTGCGGTGGAGGCGTCGAGCGTCGACCTGAGCACAGTCGCGCAACTCGTCCCGGCGGTGCGACTGCACGGGACCCTGCTCGCCGCGGGGACCCTGAACGGGCCGTTGCGCGACGCGCAATTCGCGGGCAGGCTCGAGCACCGGGACGGCGAGCGGCCCCCGAGCGTGCTGACCGGGAGCGTGCGTCTCGACACGCGCAGCGAGGCGCTCCGCATCTACGCCGACGTCACGGCGGACTCCCTGTCGTTCGAGGGGCTCCGCGGCAGCTTCCCGACGCTGCCGCTCCAGGGTGCCGTAACCGGGCCCGTGAAACTCGCCGGCCCGCTCGGCGCGCTCGAGACGCACGTCGATCTGCACTCGCGGGGCGGCGATGTGCGCGGCGACGGAACGTTGATGCTCGACCTGCCGCACTACGGCGCGCAGGACCTGCAGGTCACGGCCCGCGACTTGGACCTCGCACACTGGCTCGGACGCGCGGCCCCCGCGTCACGCCTGAGCTTCACCATCCACGCAGAGTTTGCGGGGGACAGCGCGGTGCCGCCGCTCGGGACGGTGCAGGCGATCCTCGAGCCATCGCAGTTCGCCGGCGCCGGCCTGGACTCGGGTACCGTACGCGTACGGTTCGCCGACCGGCGGATGTACGTGGACTCCTTGCACGTCGCGCAGTCGGGTCTCACGACCACGGGGTCGGGATCCTTGGGGTGGACTCGCGGGACGCGCGGGCAGCTGGCGCTCGACTTCGACGCTGACAGTCTCAACGTGCTCGACCCGCTCGTTCGGTGGCTCGCGGGCGGTGCCCCGGACGCGCCTGCAGACCCCCGGCGAGAGGTCGAGGGAACCGCGCCCCTGGCTGGCTCGGCGCACCTCCTCCTTAGGCTCCAGGGCTCGCTCGACTCGCTCGGCCTCGACGCGCGCGCCACCGTCGAACGGCTCGAGTGGCGGGCGTGGCGGGTCCCCGCCGGCCGGGGCCACTTCAGCTGGCAACCGGGTCCCACCCCCGCGTTCGCGCTCGAGGCGACCCTGGACTCGATCGCCCAGGGCGCCTTCGGATTCTCCGGTGCGTTCGCCGCCGCCCGTGGGACGCCGGACTCGCTCACGTGGCTGGCGCGCTCGCGCATCGGGGAGGGCGCCGCCTTCCTCGCCGGAGGACGGTTCGCCCGCCGAGCCGCGCAACCGGGAGGCGGCGCCCTCGCGATCGGCGTGGACTCGCTGGCCGTCCAGTTCCCCGGCGATGCGTGGGTGCTGGAGCGGCCCACCGAGCTGACCGTGACCGACTCCGCGGCGACGGTGACCGGGCTGGTCCTCCAGAGCGCATACGGAACGGGTAAGCTGGTGCTGCAGGGGGCTCTGCCGACGCGCGGTCGGGCGGACGCCCACATCCAGCTGGAGGGCTTCCCGCTCGCGGGGGTGTACGCGCTACTGGAGCGGGACACCGCGGGCGTGGGCGGGACGGTCACGGTCACCGCTGGGCTGTCGGGCACCCGGGCCAGCCCCGTCTCGAGCGGCTCGTTCTCGCTCTCGAACGGCGTGCTCGGAGAGTTTCGCGCGCCGTTTGTGGACGGGACGTACGACTACCACGACCGGCGCCTGCTGGGCGCGGTGCACCTATGGCGCTCGGGCCAGCAGATCCTCGGGGTGCAGGCGTACTTGCCACTGGACTTGGCACTCGAGCCGGTGCCGCGCCGCCAGCTCCCCGACACCCTGTCGGTCGGCGCAAGGGCGGACAGCGTGGACCTCTCCGTCCTCGAGGCACTCACGCCCGCCCTGCAGCGTGTGACCGGGGTGTTCTCGGCGGACTTGGGGATCGCGGGGACGTGGGACGCACCGCGCCTGCGGGGCGAGCTGCAGATCGCCAACGCCGCCGCGACCATCCCGACCCTTAACGTGCGTTACGAGGAGGTCAACGGGCGGCTCGCGCTTTCGGGCGACACGATCGCGATCCAGTCGCTGTCGGCCCGAAGCGAGCGCGGCCGCGCCGACTTCACCGGCATCGTGCGGCTCGAGCAGCTGACGCATCCCGTGCTCGACCTGCGGATCGCCGCGGACCAGTTCAAGGCCCTGGACCTGAGGAACAACGTGGCGATCACCGCGAGCGGCCGGCTCTCGCTCAAGGGGCCGGTGTTTGGCGCCACGCTCACCGGTCAGGGCAAAGTGACGTCGGGCGTCCTGTACTTCGCCGACCTGGTACAGAAGCGGATCGTGAACCTGGACGAGCTCGCCGACACGTCACTCGCCGCTCTCATCCAGCAGCAGCGGCTCGGCCCCGAGTTCGAGAACGTATTTCTCGACAGCCTGCGGATCGGGGACCTCGAGCTCGAAATGGGAAGCGACGTGTGGCTCCGCTCGGACGAAGCGAACATCCAGCTCGCCGGCTCCGTGCGGCTCACCAAGCAGCGCAACCAGTACCTCGTGAGCGGCACGCTGCAGGCCGTGCGGGGGACATACCGCCTCAAGGTGGGGCCGGTGTCGCGCGAATTCGTCGTCACCGACGGGACGGTGCGGTACTTCGGTACTCCCGATCAGGACGCGGCACTCGACATCAAGGCGAAGCACGTCGTGCACCCCGTGCCAGCCCCGGGTCAGCCGAATGACGACATCTCGGTCGTGGCCCATATCGGCGGCACCCTGCTGGTGCCGAAGGTCACGCTCGAGGCGGAGAAGTACGACTACTCACAGACCGAAATCATCTCGCTGCTGCTGTTCGGGAAGCGCACCGTGGACTTGGGGGGCGATCAGGGCGGGATCGCCGACCAGCGAGCGGTGGTCCAGAGCGCGCTCGCGATCCTGTCGGGAGAAATCGAGCAGACGATCGTCTCGGGAGGCGTGCCGGTGGACTACGTCGAGATTCGCCCCGGCGGCGGGGGGCAGGGGACGGTGCTCTCGCCCTGGAATGTCGCCGTTGGGCGCCAGCTCGGACCCAAGACGTTCGTCGTGGTGAACGCGGGGTTCTGCGCGGGAGGCCCGGTGGGGGTGCAGAACATGCTCGGCCTGTCGCTGCAGTTCCGGATCAGCCCTGAGTGGCGCACGGAAGCGAGCTTCGCGCCGGTGCAGACGTGCAATCTCGATGCGCCCGGCACGCAGGGCAACACGGTGCCGCGCCAGGTCGGTCTGGACCTCTTCTGGGAGCGGCGCTACTAGTGACGCGGGCCCTGTTGATCGCTAACCCGGCGGCGGCGCGCACCGAGGCACGTGCGGTCACGACGGTCCGCGACGCCTTGAAGCGGGGCGGTTGGGCGGTCGAGGTGCTCGCCACGGCTCGTGCGGGCGACGCGCGGCGCTTTGCCCGTGAAGCGAAGGCCCAGGGGTTCGACGCCCTCGTCTGCTACGGGGGCGACGGCACGGCCATGGAGATCGCCGCCGGCGCGGTGGGGAGCGGCATCCCGCTGGGGTTGGTACCGGGCGGGACGGGGAACCTGCTCGCCGGTAACCTCCGGCTGCCACGGGATCCGGCTTCGGCGGCGCGCGTGATTCTGACCGGTCGCACGGCGGCCATCGACCTTGGCAGCGTGGAGCGCCCCGACGGTACGCACTATTTCGCGGTATGTGGCGGCACCGGCTTCGACGCCCGGCTGATGGCCGGCACGGGGGCGGCCGAGAAGCGGCGCTGGAAGATGGCGGCGTATGTGATGCGGGCGTTCGCCGCGCTCCCCTCCGTTACGAGCCCCCTCCATCGCGTGACCGTGGACGGCGTAGCGCGTGAGCTGCCCGCCGCCATGGTCCTGGTCGCGAACTGCGGCGAGCTCGTGCCGCCCTTCCTGCGGTTACGCCACGACATCGCGCCGGACGACGGCTGGCTGGACGTGCTCGTGCTGCGGGCCGAAGGGGTGTTTCAGAGTCTGAGCGCGTTCTTCGAACTGTTGCGCCGGCCCACGAACGGCGCGCGGCGGTTGTGGTTCGCCCGCGGCCGCACCGTGCGCGTCGACGTGCTCGAAGGCCCGCCGCGGCCGATGCAGCTCGACGGGGAGCCGTGGGGTGACGCGCCGTTCGAGGCCCGTCTGCTCCCGGCCGCGCTCCCCGTCATCGTGGATCCCGCCACCGCGCCGCTCGGCGCGTCGCGCCGTGGCTGACAGCGTCCTCCTGATCGATCACGAGCCCGATGAGTTGCGCACCTTGGGCGACTACTTCGACGGGATCGGCTACGCAGTCGAGCGCGCCGGTGCCGCCGAGGCCGGCCTCGAGGCGTTCGATCGTGTCCGACCCGACGTGGTCATCCTCGACCGGCACCTCCCCGACCTCGACGGCCTGGAGGTCCTCGAGCGCCTACGGTCTCAGGAGGGCGCCGTCATTCTCCTCACCGAGCAGGGAGACATTGCGACCGGGGCGCGTGCCATGCAGCTTGGCGCCGAGCATTTCGTCACCAAGCCCGTGGACCTGAATCACCTAGCCGCCGTCACGGCGCGCGTATGCGACAAGGTCCGGTTGATGCGTCAGAACGCGCTGTTGCGAGAAGCGCTGGACCAGCTCCTGTCTACACCGCGGCCCGGGAAGGCGCGCGAGATATGGAAAGCCGTCGAGCACCTGCCGGCGGACTTGCGCAAGGGCGGGGGTGGCGGAGATGGGAGCGGGGGGGGACGGCGCCACCAGCCACAGGCCCTCGCTGAGGTGGAGCGGGTGCACATCGAGAAGACGCTTCGGTTCCATGGCGGGAACCGCACGCGCGCGGCCAAGGAGCTCGGGATTTCGCGCGCGACGCTGATCAATAAGATTAAGGGGTACGGGCTCGACATCTGAGGTGGACCAAATGACCGACAAACCGAAGCTGATGGAGCACGACGCGATGGTGTGTCGTTCCTGCGGCAATGAAGAGCGTGCCTCCGAAGGCTATCCCTGCGCCGACTGTGGCACCTTCATATGCTTGATCTGCTCATTCCGCGGTGTCACACGCTGCAAAGCGTGTGAAGAGAAAGCCAAGGCGTCCCAGAAAGCCTAACTCTTCGACTGTCGCTTCCGGACCTCGCGCGTCACGTCGTCGGGCGAGGTGCCCAGCTCCTTCGCTAGTTTCTCAATCGCGTCGTTCGCCCCCGGCCAGTCTCCCGCGGCCGCCAACGCCGTGAGCGCGACGTCCTCGACCACCGTCGTCCGCTCCTCCAGATCGCGCGTGCGCACGGCGACCTCGCGCGCGAGCCACTGCTCCAGCTCGCGGCGGTCGATCTCGAGCTGCCGCTGCCGCAGCCCGCTCTGGAGCGACATCTCCAGCTCGTCCAAGTCGACCGGTTTGATGAGGTAGTCGTACGCGCCGAGCTTGAGGCACTCGATGGCGGTGCGGGGCTCGTCGATCGCCGTGAGCATGATGATGGCGAGGTCCGAATCGGCCGCGAGCGCCTTGGGGACGAGCTCCACGCCGCTCATGTTCGGCATGCGGATATCGGAGAGCATCACCTGCGGCTGCTCCGCGGCCTGGCGATCGAGCGCCTCGGCGCCGCTCGCGGCCTGCAGCACCCGGTAGCCGAGCCGCGTGAGAAACCGATCGAGTGCCTGGCGGATGCCGTCTTCGTCGTCGACCACCAGCACCGTGGTCGGGGGGCTCTGCGGGTCGGGGTTGGGCATGGCGCTAACGTATGTGCCCTCCACAACCCGAGCAAGCCGAGCTATGCTTCGCGCTCCCATGGTGTCCTCCGCTCCCGCCAGTCTCACGGCCGTCCGAGGTATTTCGGTAGGGCATTGGACCGACCTCGACCGGGCCACGGGTTGCAGCGTGGTACTCGGGCCGGAAAGTGGCATGCGTGCCGCCTGCGCGGTCCGTGGCCGCGCCACCGGAACCCGCGAGCTCGACGCGCTGAACCCCCGCCACGTGGTCGACCGGATCGACGCCGTTTTGCTCACGGGCGGCTCCGCCTACGGGCTCGGCGCCGCGGATGGCGTGATGCGCTGGCTCAAGGAGCGCGGGCGCGGTCTGCCGGTGGGGTCCGCCGGCATCGTGCCGATCGTGCCGACCGCGGTGATCTTCGACTTCGACCTGGCCCCCGGGGGCAAGGCGGACCGCTGGCCGACGGCGGACGACGCCTACCGTGCCTGCACGGCCGCCTCGGCCGACGTCGTCGAAGGGTCGGTCGGCGCGGGCACGGGAGCCACCGTCGGGAAGGCGCTGGGGCCGCGCGCCGCCATGAAGGGCGGCGTAGGAAGCTGGGCCGCGAGCGGCGGCGACATCGTCGTCGGCGCGCTGGTGGTACTGAATGCGGTCGGCAACATCCTCGACGGCTCGGGGGCGATCCTCGCGGGTGCACGCGCGGCGGACGGCACATTCGCTGACGCGCTGACGCACTTCGCGCGGGGGGGCGCCCCGTTCGGCGCGGTCGGGAAGGCGCGCAATACGACGCTCGCCGTGGTCGCGACCAACGCGACGCTCGACCGCATCGCCCTCGAGGCCCTGGCCCACGCGGCGGGCGACGCACTGGCCCGGCGCATCGTTCCTTACGGCACGCTGTTCGACGGCGACGTCGTGTTCGCGGTGAGCACCGCCGCCGTGACGCCCGCGACACCTCTGCAGACCGAGGCCCTCGCCGCCCTGGCGGTGCCAATAGCGGTGGAGCGCGCGGTGCAGCTCGCGCGGGGCATACGGGATATTCCGGGATTGGGCGATCGTGGGCTTGAGCCGCGAACGTCGGGAACGTGACCCCATCATGACCGAGCGTCTCGAGCGCGATGTCGCGGATGTCGCACGCAAGTGGGTACCTGATCCGCGGCTCGGCGTGCTCGAGGTGGCGGTCGAGCCGCAGCGCCTGACCGGGTGCACCACCAGCCGCGAAGCCTTGGCTGCGCTGCGGCGCATCGCGGCCGACGCCGGCCGCGCGGCAGACATCCGGCTGCTCCCTGACGCCTCCGTCCGTGACGAG
The DNA here is from genome assembly GCA_035635735.1 of Gemmatimonadales bacterium. Lineage (GTDB taxonomy): Bacteria > Gemmatimonadota > Gemmatimonadetes > Gemmatimonadales > GWC2-71-9 > AG41. The sequence continues at coordinate 7,855 of DASQAM010000236.1, forward strand.
CCGGCCGCCGTGGTCACGGCCGCGGTAGCACCGCTGCTGCGCGAACCGCGAATCGCGGCCGACCGGATGAGCGAGGCGCTGCACGGCGAGCCGCTCGTGCTGCTCGAGCGGGCCGACGAGGGAGGGAAGTGGCTGCGCGTGCGCGCGGGCGACGGCTACCACGCCTGGACCCACGCCGGCTATCTGGCCGCGGGTTCGAGTGAATGGGCGGAGGACTGGACCAAGCGAGCCACCGGACGCTCACTCGGGGCCGAGGTCAAGTTCGAGGATCAGCGTCTCCGGCTCGCCGTGGGCGCGCGCGTCGCGCTGCGTCGGAACGGGAAGGTCGAGACTGCGGACGGACGGGCGGGGAGTGTGAGCGCCGGCGTCGTCCGGCCGGAATCGGAGCTCCGAGCGGAGGCGCGCCTCCTCGCACCGCCGGAGTGGGCGCTGCGCTGGTTCTCGGGCGCGCCCTATACGTGGGGTGGGCGGACCCAGTGGGGCATCGATTGCTCGGGCCTGGTCCAGGGAACCTACGCGGCCCGAGGGATGGCGCTCCCGCGAGACTCGGACCTGCAGTCGCTCGTGGGCCGGGAGGTGAAGGTCGACGCCGCGGGCTCGGGCTACGAGGCGGGCGATCTGTTGTGCTTCACGGACGGGCACCGGGTTTCCCACGTCGCCCTCTGGGCGGGGGCGGGTCGGATCGTGCACTCCGCGCTGGCACGCGGCGGCGTCGGATCGGACGACCTGCTGGGCGGCACACCAGGTGCGACGCGGCTGAAGGACATGTTGGTAGCGGTGCGGCGCCTGACTGTGCCGCGACGCTGACCGCCCCTATTTTTGTGTCATGAAGCTCGTTCTGTTCGACATCGATGGGACGCTCCTGTGGACCGACGGCGCCGGGCGCCGGGCGATCCGGCGCGCGCTGATCGACGAGGCCGGCACCGCCGGGCCCATCGAGACCTACCGCTTCGACGGGAAGACCGATCCGCAGATCGTGCGGGATCTCCTGTCGCTCGCGGGGCATTCGGGCGCGGAGAACGCGACGGTGATCCAGGCGGTCTGCCGACGGTACGTCGAGCATCTCCGCACCGAGCTCGAGCGGCCGACGCAAACGACGCGGCTGATGGTGGGGATCGCCGACCTGCTCGCGGCGCTCGAGCCGCACGAGGCCCGGGGCCGCGCGCTCGTCGGCTTGCTCACGGGCAACGTCGCGCCGGGAGCCGCCCTCAAGCTCCGATCGGGCGGACTCGATCCCGCACGCTTTCGCGTCGGGGCGTACGGCTCGGACTCCGCCCGGCGCGCCGAGCTCCCCGCCGTCGCCGCCGGTCGCGCGGAGGGCGGCGACGTCGTAGGAGCCGGTGGCGACCGCGACGCTGCGAGCGCCGATCGGCGAGCCGCACGCCACATCGTCCGGGGTGTCGCCCACGATGATCACGTCCGATCCCGTGAAGGTCGCGC
>DASQAM010000237.1:0-2861 GCA_035635735.1 Gemmatimonadales bacterium
CGCGACTTCGGACTCGATTTCATTCATGATCTTCATCGCTTCGATGATGCAGACCACCTGGCCCGTCGCCACCCGGCTTCCGGCCTTGACGTAAGGCTCGGCACCGGGCTCCGGTGCTGAATAGAAGGTCCCCACCATGGGTGACTTGATCTCCATCAGGTGAGACGGGGTCGCCGGCGCCGCCGCCGCTGCGGGGGCGCCGGCAGCCGCCGCCAGGGGGGGGGCGTGCGCTGAAGCCAGGACCACGTGCTGTCCTGCCTCATTGGTCGAATGCCCGGCCTTGCTCACTCGCACCGACGACCAGGCCCCGAACAAACCCCGGCGGACCTCGATCGCCCCCAGCTCGGGCGCCTCCTTCAGGATCTTCACCAGCTGGGCGATGATGTCGAGATTCATGGCTCCCAAAGTTACACGAGCTCCAACAGGTCCGTCAGGCCGTCGCTCAGGAGCTCCGGTCCCGCCGCCGCAAGATGCACGTCGTCCTCGATTCGCACGCCGCCGTCCCGGGGCAGGTACACGCCCGGCTCGATCGTCACCACCGCGCCCGCGGGCAGCGGCTCGGGGTTGGTCTTGGAAAGTCGCGGCGCTTCGTGCACCTCGAGTCCGAGCCCGTGGCCCAGCGAGTGACCGAACGCTTCGCCGAACCCGCGTGCCGCGATCGGCTCGCGCGCCAGCGCGTCCGCATCCCGCCCGCTCATGCCGGCACGAACGCCGGCCCGGGCTCGCTGCTGCGCCTCGCGCACCAATCCGTACAACACCCGCTGGCGCTCCGTCGCCCGCGCCCCCACCACCACCGTGCGCGTGATGTCCGCGCAGTACCCGTCAACCTGAGCCCCGAAGTCTAGCAGCAGCCACTCGCCGGCCGCCACCGCTCGAGGGCTCGAGCGCGCGTGCGGCAGCGCGCTGCGCGGTCCCGACGCCACGATGGTCGCGAAGGGATGACCCTCGCTGCCCAGCCGCCGCAGCGCCCCCTCGAGCGCCCCGGCGATCGCGAGCTCAGTCATGCCGGGTTGCACCTGCGCGAGCGTCAGGCGCAGCGCCTCGCCGGCCAGCTGGGCGGCGCTTCGGATGGCCGCCACTTCGCCGTCGTCCTTCGCCACGCGCAGCCGCTCCACCAGGTCGGTCGTGGGCATCCAGCGCCACGCTTTCCCGGCCGCCGCGAACCGCTCGGCGTCGTGCACGGACAGCGCGTGCGCCTCGTAGCCCAGCGCGTTGAGCGGGCCCAGCGTGGCGAGCTCTTTGAAGAAGCGGTCCCACACGCTGGTGCTGTCGACTTCGACCCGCGCCACCCCGCCGGCCTCCGCGCGCGCCTGCTCGTCGTAGCGGAAGTCCGTCACCAGCAGCACATCGGCGCGCGTGATCGCGACGACGGCCGCCGAGCCCGAGAACCCCGTCAGGTAGCGGATGTTGGCATGTGACGTGACGACCAGCCCGTCCAGCGCCTCCGCTTCCAGCGCCCGGACGAGCGCCTCCTGCCGCGCGCGCCGCCGGTCAGCCGCCATGGCGGGCCTGGAGAAAGCCGACCAGACCCTCGAGTCCTAACCGATAGCTCTCGGCGCCGAAGCCAGCTACCATCCCCACGGCGGCGTCCGCGAGCACCGAGCGGCGCCGCTCCGGCTCGCGCGCGAAGATGTTCGACAGATGCACCTCCACGAACGGCACCCGCACCGCGAGCAGCGCATCGCGCACCGCGAGACTCGTGTGCGTGAACGCCGCCGCATTGATCACCAGCCCGTCCGCCTTCCCCTTGAGCCGCTGGATCGCGTCGACCAGCTCGCCCTCGTGGTTCGTCTGCGTCCATGATACCTCGACGCCCAGCGCGCGCGCCTGCTCGCGCGTGCGGGCCTCGATTTCCGCGAGGGTGGTTCGCCCGTACAGCTCCGGCTCTCGCTCCCCCAGCAGATTCAGGTTCGGGCCGTTCAACACGGCGATGTGCACTAGGACTTGAGGCCCCGGAGCCACGCCTGGAACTGATCGAGGTCACCCTCGTCCTCGACCGGCGGCCGCAGCCTGCCGCCCGAGCTCCGCGCCGGCGACTGGGGCGCCGCCGGTGCGACCTCCCCGCTGCTCGCCGGTTTGTCCGTCGGGCTGAAGAACTGGTCGAATGAGAACCCCCCGGTATCCTCCGGAGCCGGTGGCGCCGCGGGAGGGGCAGGCGGGGGTTCCGAGGCCGCACCCGAGCTGCGCATGCCTTCGTCCCCGAACACCTGGTCGAGCGAGATGCTGTCCGTCGCCGGGCGGGTCGCTTCGCCCGGGGAGACGACACCGAACGCGGCCCCTGGGTCGGGATCGGAGTTCGCGATGGCGAACACATCGTCGAGCGGCGACCTGGCTGGGGGACCAGGCGGCGGGGACGAGGGGCTTCCCGGTCGGCCGGCGAGAATGCGCTTCAGGAAGACCTGCACGGTCTCCCCCGTCCCGTGCCCCAGGTCCATTGCTCCCCCGCCGGCCAGCGACTCGACCCGACCCCGCAGTCGGGCGTCCGTGGGCCGCTGCGCCAGGAGCGCCTGGTACACCCGGAGCGCGTCCTCTTGATGGCCCTGCCGCAAGTACAGCTCGGCCATCGTCTCCGTCAGCACCGGTTCGACGCCTGACAGGGCGGCGGTGTCGGCTGCGCCATCGTCGTCCGACAGGGCGACTGCCGCAGGCGGGGGCGTTGGTGGAGCAGGCGTCCGCTGGGCTGCTGCGAAGGGGGGTGGTAGCTCTTCTTCGGCGAACGCAGGCGCCGCGGCCGCGGCTTCCGCAACGTCGTCAGGCATGATCAGCGGCAGATCGATTTTCGGTTCGTCGTCCTGTTCCGCCATGTCGGGGGGCGTACCCAGAAAACCGGCCTCGAATTGCGTGTGAGCCAGCCCCTCGAC
>DASQAM010000238.1:0-7288 GCA_035635735.1 Gemmatimonadales bacterium
CCCCTTGGCCTGCGCCTGAATGAAGATCTCCTGCCCGAAGTACGGCATCTCCTTGTCTTTCGTGCGCTCGTTGAACGCGATCAAGTCCTCGAGCGTCTTCGCGCCGGCGGTGGGAGCCCACTCGCCCAGGTACTTGTTCAGATCGGCCTTGAACTCGTATAGGAGGACGGCGAATTCGGAGTCGTCGAACTGGCCCGCCGTGGTGATGTCCGCGGGATCGACGATCACGGCGCCCACGCGTTTCAGGGCATCGATCGCGCCCTCCATGAGGGCGTCGGTGGCCGGGCTGTAGCCCATGAACCGCGAACGGCACACGCCGAGGCGCGCTCCCTTCAAGGCCGCGGGGTCGAGGACGCTCGTGTACTCCGTCCGTGATCGCCCAGCGCTCGCGGCGGTCGCCTCGTCGCGCGCGTCGACCCCGGTCAGGGCGCCCAACAGGATCGCGGCATCCGCCACCGTGCGCGCCATCGGGCCGGCGGTGTCCTGACTGTGGGCGATGGGGATGACCCCGGACCGGCTCACCAGACCGAGCGTCGGCTTGATCCCCACGATGCCGCAGCAGGTGGACGGCGAGACAATCGACCCGTCGGTCTCGGTTCCGATGGCCACGGCGCAGAGACTGGCGGCCACGGCCACGGCCGAGCCGGAGCTCGACCCCGACGGCGTGCGATCGAGCGCATACGGGTTGCGGCACTGCCCCCCTCGCCCGCTCCAGCCGCTCGACGACCGCGTCGAGCGGAAGTTCGCCCACTCGGAGAGATTCGCTTTTCCCAGCAACACGGCGCCCGCGGCCCGCAGTCGCTCGACCAGAAAGGCGTCGCGCGGGGGCGTCACCCCCGACAGCGCGAGCGACCCGGCCGTGCTCTGCATTCGATCCCGCGTCGCGACATTGTCCTTCACGAGCACCGGGATGCCGTGCAGCGGCCCGCGCGGACCCTTGGCCTTACGCTCGGCATCGAGCGCGGCGGCCTGCGCGAGCGCGTCGGGGTTCGCTTCGAGCACCGCGCGCAGGGTCGGTCCCTTGCGGTCCAGCTCATCGATCCGCTGGAGATAGGCGGTCACGAGCGAGCGCGCGGTGTACTTGCCCGACTCGAGGCCCGCCTGCAGCCCGGCAATGGTGGCCTCTTCGAGCTCGAACGGCGGGGTGACCCGCTCGGTGGATCGACCGACCCCGCGCGCAAGCGCGGGGAGCACGGGGCTCACCGTGGCGACCGATCCGCTCACTGCGACGCGCTCGAGAAACGCACGGCGGCCCATCGTCCCATCGCTCATGGCGGTCTCCTCGTAGAAATGACAGGCAGGGGGAACGGGGCTAAACTTGCTGCCACTCGGGACTCACGGCCAGCGATGCAGCAAATATTCGGAGGACAGTCGGACGTAGGGAAGCTCCGCCGGGTCGCGGTGAAGCACGCACGCGACGCGTTCGGCGACGCGGCGGCCGTCGATCGCCAGTGGCGCGACCTGCGCTATCTCGCCCGCCCGGACGTCACGGCCGCGTGGGCCGAGTACGAGCACTTCCTCGCGCTGCTCGAGGCGGCGGGCGTCGACACGTTGCGCCTCCCGCCCGACGACACCGTGGGTCTCGATTCCCTGTATGCGCGGGACGTGTCCATCGTGTGCGATCGGGGGGTTATCCTCTGCAACATGGGCAAGCCCCAGCGACGCACCGAGCCTGCGGCGCAGGAGGCCGCCTTCCGCGCCGCCGGGATCCCGATCTGGGGCCGCATCACCGGCGAGGGGACCGTGGAAGGCGGGGACGTGTGCTGGATCGACGAGCGCACCCTGGCCGTGGGTCGGGGCTACCGGACCAACGATGACGGGATCCGCCAGTTGCGTGAGCTCATGCGGGACTGCCTGGACGAGGTCGTCGTGGTGCCCCTGCCCCACTGGCACGGTCCTGAGGACGTCTTCCACCTCATGTCGATCGTGAGCCCGATCGACCGTGACCTGTTCCTCGTGTACGCACCGCTCATGCCGGTGCCGTTTCGCGAAGCGCTGATCTCCCGCGGCATCGAGCTCGTCGAGGTGCCGGAGCCCGAGTTCGAAACGCTGGGATGCAACGTGCTGGCGGTGGCGCCGCGAGAGGTGCTGATGGTCGCCGGCAATCGGGAGACGCGCGCCCGGCTCGAGCGCGCCGGCGCGACGGTGCGTGAGTTCGCGGGGCGGGAGATCTGTCTCAAGGGGGGCGGCGGGCCGACATGCCTGACCCGGCCGCTCAGGCGGGACCGGGGGTAGCACCCCACGGCAGGCGCCTCGGTCTTTATATTGGAGCCGAACCCCGTCTCTCGGAGGGTGCCATGTCGAGAACCGTCCTGGCGGCCGCGGCTGCGGTGTTGATCGGTCTCGCCGCGTGCGGTGGCGGCAAGCATTCGACCAAGCCTGCCGCGACGCGGTCCAAGAATACCGCGACGCCCGCCACATCCACGCAGAAAAAGAAGACGACTGCCAAGCCCGATACCACCCGGCGCAAGAATCCGCTGACCAACAACTAGCCGGCGGTCAGGCGGACAGCGCGCGGAGCTCCGCCTCGACGCGCTCGCGCTCGACCGCTTCCCCGAGCGAGTCGAACAGCTCCCGGGCGCGCTCGAGGTAGGCGCGGGCCTCGTCCTGCTGCCCCAGCCGGCCGCGGAACAAGCCGTAGGCGTGGCACACCTCCGCTTCGGTGGCGACGGAACGCTCCACGGCTTTGACGAGCTCGAGCGCCTGCTCGAAGAAGACGAAACCCGTCTCGTCCTCCTGGGCGCCGCGCAGCCGGCCCATCAGCATATAGATCTGCGCCAGAGGGCGGATCACGTGGCCGCCGATGGCCACCTGCTCGGCGCGACGCAGCTCCGCCTCGGCTTCCAGGAGCCGGCCCGCCTCGAGATCCAGCTCCGCCAGGTTCAAGCGGATCGACAGCTCGAGGCGCGCGTCCCGCGGTGCCCGTTGCACCCAGGCCAGCGCCTCTCGGTACGCCGCAGACGCGGCGGCGTAGCGCCCCAGCTGGGCGTCCAGCCGCCCTTGCTCGTTCAGCACCCGCGCCATCTCGTCCGCCAGGCCTGCGACCTCGAAGCGCTCTCGCGCTCGCCGCAGGAACTCTCCGGCGGCGGCGAGGTCGCGTTGCTTCCGCGCCAGTACGCCCAGCTGCCGCTCCAACCGCCCGGCCCGCGGCGCGTCGCTCGCGGCCTCGGCGAGTCGCAGTCCCCGACTGAACCACGCCTGGGCGCCGGCCCATTGTCCCTGCGCAAGCGCCACGTCTCCCAGCCCTTCGGACGCCGCGGTCGCCCCCGCCTGATCGAACTCCGCCTCGGCGAGCGCGAGCGAGCGCTGGAAGTGACGCGCGCCCGCCGCGTACTCGCCCAGCGCGAGACACACGTAGCCCAGCGCACGCAGCGCCTCCACCTCCGGACGGCGGTCCTGGAGTGCTTCCGCGACGCGGAGCGCCACCTCGTACCAGTTCCGCGCCTGGGTGTGCCGACCCACCTCCTCCTCGAGCCGGCCGGCGCGCAGCAACGCTACCACCACGCCCGGCGCATCGCCGCGCTGCTGGCATTCGAGGGCCTCCACGTACGCCTTGAAGAGCGCCTGCAGGTGTTCCGTGATGCGGTGGAACGCCTGCGGCATCCGGCGTCGCAGCTCGTCGGGGTGGACGCCCCGTTTTCCCAACGTGAGATACGGACCCGAGCTCGACCACACCGTGGCCTCGTCTGGCCGCGCGATGGAGACCAGGAGCGCGCGCAGGGGCGCGAGCGCCTCGAGCTCGGGCATCAGCGCGAGCGCCTTCTCGACGCGAACGGGCGCAGGTCCGGTCACAACCCGTACTCCTTCATCTTCCGCGTCAGGGTGTTGCGGTGGATCCCCAGAATCTCCGCGGCCGCGCCGATCTGGCCGTTGGTGTGTGCCAGCACGCGGGCGATGTGCCGCGCCTCCGCCTCCGCCAACGTGAGGAGACCGCCCTGCGGCCGGTCGGCGAGCGTGGTCTCCTCGCCCCGCAGCTCGTCCGGCAGGTGCTCCGCTCGTAGCGTGTCGTCGGTCGCCACGATCACGGCCCGCTCGATCACGTTGCGCAGCTCGCGCACGTTGCCCACCCAGGCGTGGGCACGCAGCAGCTCCAGTGCCCGGTCCGAGATCGCGTGGATCCTCTTGCCGTAGCGTTCGGCGAACAGGCGGACGTAGTAGGCGGTGAGGAGCATGAGGTCGTCTCCCCGCTCCACCAGGGTGGGGAGCCGGATCGTGACGACCGCCAGGCGATAGTACAGGTCTTCGCGGAACCGTCCCTGCTTGATCGCTTCCTTGAGATCACGGTTCGTGGCCGCGATGAGACGCACATCGACGGGGATCGTCTCGTTGCCTCCCACCCGCTCGATCTCGCGCTCCTGCACCGCGCGCAGGATCTTCGCCTGCAGCGCGAGGCTCATGTCCGCGATCTCGTCGAGGAACAGCGTGCCGTTCCCCGCCTGCTCGAAGCGACCGATCTTGCGCGTCACGGCGCCGGTGAACGCGCCCTTTTCGTGACCGAACAGCTCGCTCTCGAGCAGGTTCTCGGGGATCGCCGCGCAGTTGACCGCGACGAACGCCCCCGACGCGTGCGGGCCGTTCATGTGGATGGCGCGGGCGGCTACCTCCTTGCCGGTCCCGGACTCTCCCTGTACGAGCACCGTGGCAGCGCTCCGCGCGACCCGCGCCAGCAGCTTGTACACGTCGAGCATAGCGGGACTCTGCCCCACCAACACGTACGGGCCGACTGCGTGCGGCTCGACCAGCGGGAGCGGGACCGCGGTTTCGCTGGCCACGGAGCGGACCCGCTCGAGCGCGCGCACCAGCTCCTCGCGTCGCAGCGGCAGGGAGAGGACGTCGAGCACGCCCGACTTCTCCGCTCGCAGCACGAGACCCATGGACGGGGCCTGCGCGACGGCGATGAGTCGCGGGCTTCCTGTCGCCCCGCGCAGCGTGTCGACCCACCACGACAGGTCGTCGTCCGGGTGCTCGCCCAGCACGGCCAGGACCACGTCCCACCGCTGGCCCGCGAGCTGCCGCACCGCGCGCGGCAGATCCGGCGCGGTATCGACTTCGAGCCGACCGTCGTCAGCCCATTGCCGCAGGTTTTGCAGCAGACCGCCGGCGCTCCCGCCCTCACCGGCGACCACAAGAATCCGCAACAGCGCCAACTCCTCCCTACGCGGTACGGCGGACGGGACCGAGGGCTCCATGCGAACCGGTGAATTCATCTCCTGGATCCCGCACCGCCCAGATACCGGGCGACCAGCACGAGCGCATCATCCGTGCCTTTGCCATGGCGAGCGAGGATCTGATCGGCGAGCTGTTGCGGCGGCGCCTCACGGGATAACCCTTCGGCGAAGCCTTCCCGGATACCGTCGGTGGCGAAGATGAGGGTGTCGCCGGGAGCGATAGGGAGCACGACGGGGTGGAGGCGCGGCAGCTCGGATCCGACGATGCCGCCCCGCGTCACGAGAGTTGCGCGGGCGGCGCCGGAGCGCGCGGCGCCGTCGCCGTAGAGGAGCTGGCCTTCGACGTTGCCGACCCCGACCCACGTCATGGACCGCTCGGGTCGAGTGAAGACCGCCACGCTCATCACCGCGCCGCGCGTCCCCTGCAGGGCGCGGTGGCAGCGCTCGAGCAGCCGCACCGGCGATTCGGTCTGGTGCCGGTCGAGCGCGGCGACGGCGGCCTTCGCCGCGGTCGCCGCCTCAGTTCCGTGGCCGAGTCCGTCGACGACGGCTACGAGCGCTCCCGTTCCGATCGATTTGACGAAGTGGAGGTCGCCCGACTGCGCTTCCCCGGGAAGGGCGAGTGTCGCGACGCCCCACTCGATCAACGCCGGCGTGCCCACAGAGGCTTCAGGCATTCATGCGTCGCCATTTTTTCATCGTGATGGTGGTTCCCTTCCCGATGGTCGAGCTCACGTCGAAATCGTCCATCAAGCGTCGCGCCCCCGGGAGCCCCAGGCCCAGGCCCCCGGACGTCGAGTAGCCGTCTTCCAGCGCGCGCGAGACGTCTCGGATCCCCGGGCCCTGATCCCGGGCGACGACCACGACGCCCTGGCGGTCGCCGTTGGTCACCACGTTGAGCGCGACTTCGCCGCGCTTAGCGTACATGAGGATGTTGCGCGCGATCTCCGAGATCGCGGCGGCGATCACCGTTTGGTCGCCGCTCGAGAAGCCCGCCTCCGCCGCCAGATCGCGCCCGCGTTGCCGGGCCGTGACGACGTCCGTGTCGGCGGTGATCGGGATCAGGAGATCGTCAGCCACGGTCGATGCGTCCCGTCCCGCGCTCGATGCGGAGCTGCGCCTGGTGGTCGAGGAACAGCAGGCCTTCCTCGAGATCCAGCGCGGTGGACACGCCCTTGAGCGTGAGGCCGAGCTGGACCATGGCGAAGGCGACCTCGGGCTGAATCCCGACGATCACCGTCTCCGCGCCGCGCAGCCGCGCCATATGGGCGATGTCGCGCAGGGTCCGGACGGCGAACGAATCCATCACGTCGAGCGCCGTGACATCGACGATCACGCCGCGGGCCCGGAAGCGTCCGACGCGCTCGATCAGCGCCTCCCGTAGCTGCGAGAGGTCGGCGTCCGTGAGCGCCGACTGGATGGACGCGATCAGGTAGTGGCCCTGCTTCAGGATCGGGACTTCCACACGCCCTCCGGCGACGGAGTGGGAGGTCGACTCACGCCTTCGGAGCCACTTCTTCCTGCGGGACGACCTTGTAGCCGAGCAACCGTTCCGCCTCTTCGATACCGCCCTGGAGATCGCCCACCGTGGCCATCTCGCTCAGGTCCACACCGATCGTCACGAGCGTCTGCGCGATCTCGGGCGAGAGGCCCGTGACGATGACCGTCGCGCCCAGCAGGCGCGAGGCCTCGACCGTCTGCACGAGGTGGTTCGCCACGTTCGAGTCCATGGCGGCCACACCGGTGATGTCGATCACGACGACCTTCGCGCGGTTGGTGCGGATCGCGCGCAGCAGCTGCTCGGTGAGCTGCCGCGCGCGCTGCGGGTCGATGACGCCGATGATCGGCAGAATGAGCAAGCGCTCGCGCACCTGCAGCACCGGAGTGGACAGCTCCCGGATCGCTTCCTGTTGCTGCCGGATGATCCGCTCGCGCTCCTGCACGAAGCCGACGGCCACCGTATTTGCGATGCGGTTCGCCGCCGGCTCGTAGGCGTCGAGGATGCGGTTGAGCTTGTCGAAGTCTCCGTGGTACTTGGCGAACAGCGAGCGGGCGAGCACGTCACGCAGCAACAGCACGATGCCGACCACTTCGTGCGTCTCGACGCCTCGCGGGATGAT
>DASQAM010000239.1:0-2754 GCA_035635735.1 Gemmatimonadales bacterium
GGTGTTCGAGGAGCTCCAGGACGACGACCCGCAGGGGACCTTCTTCGACCGCATCGTGGACGACGAGGTCCTCCGGGCCATTGACCTGCTTCCGGAACAATTCCGGGAGACCGTGGTGTTGAGCGACGTGGAGGGCATGTCCTACGAGGAGATCGCCCGGATCCTGGAAGTGCCAGTCGGCACGGTGAAGTCCCGGCTGTTCCGGGCCCGGCGCCTGCTCCAGCAGAAGCTGTACGACTACGCCGTGGGGATGGGGTACATCAAGGGGTCCGCCAAATGAATTGTCGGGAATGTAAAGAACACCTCTATGAGTACCTCGACCGCGAGCTCACGCCCGCGGTGGAACAGGAGATCCGTCAGCACATCGCCGACTGTCCGCCGTGCGGCGAGGAATTCGACTTCGAAAAGCTGTTCCTCGGTTTCCTCCGGGCCCGCTGCCGGGCCCAGGGTGCACCCCCCGACCTGAAGCGCCGGATCCTGGACGAGCTGCTCGACGAGTGAAGTGGCTCACCCCCGGCGGGCTGGTCGCGGCCTGCGCCGTCGGGGCCGGCGTGACCCGGGGCCTCGGGCTCCAGGGGCTCGCGCTGCTCACCGCTTTCTTCCTCACCGGTAGCGTCCTCACGCAGCTCGCCGAGCGCCGGGGCCCGAGCCGCAACGCGCGTCAGGTGCTGGCCAACGGCGGCGTCGCCTTGCTCGCCGCCCTGCTCGGCTCGTGGGCGGGGGCGGCTGGGGCGATCGCCGCGGCTGCCGCCGACACGTGGGCCACCGAAATCGGAGCCTACTCGCCCTTCCCGCCACGCCTCATCACCTCCGGGGGAAGGGTGACGCGCGGTACCTCGGGGGGTATCACCGCCCTGGGAACGCTGGGCGGCGTGGCCGGCGCGGCCCTGATTTCCGGATTGACCGCCGCCTTGGCACCCCGGGGCATGGCCCCGGGGTTTGTCACGCTTACGGCCGCCGGCGTGGCGGGTATGCTCGCGGACTCCCTCCTGGGCGCGACGCTGCAAGGCAAGTACGAGTGTCCCGCCTGCGACGCGCGGTTCGAGCGCGGCAATACGGTGTGCCACGAGCCGGTACGACTCGCGAGGGGCTGGCGATGGCTCGACAACGACGGCGTGAATCTCGCCGCGACGCTGGTCGGTGCGACCGCGGCGGTGCTCGGCTCCCACGTGTCGCCATCCTGAGCGCGGCGCCCTCGTGACCGACCGCTGGGATGTCGTCGTCGTCGGGGCCGGTCCGGCCGGCGCGACGACTGCCTTGCTGCTCGCCCGCGCGGGTGCATCGGTCCTGCTCGTGGACCGCGCCCGTTTCCCTCGCGACAAAGCGTGTTCCGAGTATTTGAGCCCGGCGACCACGGAAATCCTGGAGCGGCTCGGCGGGGGCATCCTCGACGCAGTGGAGAGTGCGGCGCACGCCAAGCTGTACGGGATGAAGGTGGTCGCGCCCTGCGGGGCCGCCATGTGCGGTCGGTTCCGCGGCGGCCCCCGCCCATACAGCTTTGCCCTGCCACGGACTACGTTCGACACGATTCTCCTGGCTGCTGCCCGGCGAGCGGGCGCGCACGTCTGCGAGGCCACAACGGTCGAGAATCTGGTGTGGGAGAAAGGGACCGTCGCGGGCGTCGTCGCACGCTCGTGCAACGGGCAACGTGTAACTTGCAACGCACGGATCGTCGTCGGCGCCGACGGGTTGCGCTCGGTCGTCGCGCGCCGGCTCGGTCTGATTCGCTCGTCACCGCCCCGGCGCGTCGCGTTCGCCGCGCACGTGGCAGACGTCGCGGGGATGGACGGTGTGGGCGAGCTGCACGTGAGCAAGCGCGGTTACGTGGGCCTCGGACCGGTCGGCGACCGCGTCACTACGGTGGCGCTCGTGGTGCCGCTCGCGGCGGTGCGCAGAAGCCGGGGCGAGGGCCGGGACTTTCGTCGAGATTTTTTCGTCGAGCTCGAGCGATTCCCCGGGCTCGCGGGACGGTTCGACCCCCGGCGACTGGTTCGCGACGTGCTGGTCACCGGTCCGTTCGCGCAGTGGTCGCGCACCGCCGTCGCGCCCGGAGGCGGCGCGGTGCTCGTCGGTGACGCCGCCGACTTCTTCGATCCGTTCACGGGCCAGGGGATTTACGCTGCGCTACGGGGCGCCGAGCTCGTGGCCCAGTACCTGATCCCCGTCCTAGGCCGCCTCGATGCCGCAGCGCTGGCACCCTACGACCGCGCGCGCCGGCGCGAATTCGGCGGTAAGTGGCTGCTCGAGCGACTCATCGGGGTCGGTGTGGGGTGGCCCGCGCTCACCGACCGCGTGGTGCGCCGCCTGGCGGCGCGGCCGGACCTCGCGGATCTTCTGGTAAGCGCAACCGGGAACATCGTCCCCGCGCGTCGGGTGCTAAGGGCCAGCGTCCTCGCCCAATTCCTTTGGTGACAACATGTCCGGCGTCGATCCCGCTCAGTTCCGCCAGCTGCTCGGTAGCTTCACGACCGGCGTGACCGTCGTGACCACGCGCGACCCCGCCGGCCGCCCGGTCGGTATGACGGCGAGCTCGATCGCTTCGGTGTCGCTCTCGCCGCCGCTGGTGCTCGTGTCGGTGGATCAGAAGAACGACCTGCATCCCGCGCTGCGGGTCGCGAAACGCTTCGTATTGAACGTGCTCGCGTCGGACCAGGAAGCCGTCTCGCGACGGTTCGCGGAGGACCACCCGAACCGGTTCGACGGCATCGGCTACCGGGAGACCAAGCACGGCATTCCGGTACTGGAGGGTGTCGT
>DASQAM010000240.1:0-3703 GCA_035635735.1 Gemmatimonadales bacterium
GCTCACCGTCGAGGACGGCCAGGAGGTGTACGCCGGGCTCGTGCTCGCGAAGGTGTCGCGCGAGGCGTACAAGACGCGCGACATCACGGGCGGCCTGCCGCGCGTGGCCGAGCTGTTCGAGGCCCGGCGGCCCAAGGATCCTGCGACGATCTCCGAGGTCGACGGCACGGTGCGGTTCGGCGAGATCAAGCGCGGCAAACGCGAGATCTACGTGCACCCCGAGGAGGGGGAGCCGCAGCTGTACGAAGTGCCGGCCGGTAAGCACTTGCGCGTGCACGAGGGCGACCGCGTCCGCGCCGGCGACCGCCTCACCGAGGGACCGGTGAACCCGCACGACATCCTGCGGATCAAGGGCCCGCGGGCGGTGCAGGAGTATCTGCTCAACGAGGTCCAGGAGGTGTATCGGCTGCAGGGCGTGAAGATCAACGACAAGCACATCGGCGTGATCGTGCGCCAGATGCTGCAGAAGGTGAAGATCGTCGAACCCGGGGCCACGGAGTTTCTAGAGGGCGAGAACGTGGACAAGCAGACGTTCTCCGACGCGAAGGACCGCGTGGTGAAGAAGGGCGGCAAGCCCCCGACTAACGAGCCGCTGCTGTTGGGGATCACCAAGGCGAGCCTCACCACACAATCGTTCATTTCGGCGGCGTCGTTCCAGGAGACCACGCGCGTGTTGACCGACGCGGCGATCCGCGGCGCGCGGGACGACTTGCTGGGGTTGAAGGAGAACATCATCATCGGCCATCTCATCCCGGCGGGAACGGGCATCTACCGTTATCACGAGATCGAGATCGAGCCGCCGGAAGGTTTCCAGCCGCCGCCGCCGCCGCCCGAGCCTTCGCCGGGCGCGGTGCCGAGTCCGTTCCCGGAGGAAGTGGAAGCGGACTGAACGGTCGGACAGTCGGACTGTCGGACAGTTTTGCGTAGGGGCGCAGCATGCTGCGCCCCTACATTTTTATACCATGGCCGAACACGATTCCCCCACATCGATCATGGATGAGAAGCCGCTAAGCCCGGCGGCGCGAGCCGGGCTGGTGGTGAACGCGGCCGTCACGATTCTCCTGTTCTACCTCACCGCCATCCTGGTCATGACGGGCTTTACAGCGCTCGCGTTGCTTCTCCTGCTCGTGACCATGGCGGCAGCGCGGTTCGGCATGGCCTCGTTCGTCGGGCGCCTGCTGCAGGTGCCGGTTCGCCTGATCGGGATCCTCGGGAGGAAGCTGTGGCTGCCGTCCGAAACGAGCTATCGTGTCGTGCTGGCGCCGGAGGATGCGCCGGGACTGTTCGCCATCGCCCGCGAATTGTCGCGGCGATCGGCCGTGGCACCCGCCGAATCGATCTTCATCGAGATGCACAGCAACGCTTGGGTCATGATGCGTGGCTACCGGCGCGGGACGGGTCGCACCACCCTCGGCATCGGCTTCGACCTGCTGGCGGGACTCACCGTCAGCGAGGTCGAGGCGGTGCTGGCGCATGAGCTAGCGCACGCGCGCCTAGTGCAGCGCGGGTTCAGCCGGTGGTTGAAGAAGGGCCTTGCCAGGCTGACCATGGTCACGACGGAGCTGTCCGCCTGCGCCGCCGCCTACCGACAAGCCAACGCGAGGTCCGATCTCGCCGAGACCACCATGCGGGTGTTCGACGCCCTGACCCGCCGTGCCGCGCGGATGGTAGCGACGTATTCCCGGCAAGACGAGTTTGCGGCGGATCGCGGCGCCGTCGAGCTGTGCGGCGCCGCCGCCATCAGGTCGGCGCTGGGGCGACTCGAGGTCCTGGACGAGACCGCGAGCAGTCTCCCGTGGAGCGAGCGGTTGGCCCGCCTGCAGCCGGGCGAAGCCTTCACGGCGTGGCTCGTGACCGAGCTCACCGGCCCGGGTCGCGGCGACGGTCGGGAGTCGCTCCGTCACGCAGTCGATCCCTATTCGACCCACCCCGCGCTGCGCGATCGGCTCGCCGCGCTGCCGGCCGACGACGCCCCCCTGCGCGACACACGGCCGGGCATCGCTTTGCTCGCGGATCCGGATCGCGTCGCGGGCCGCCTGGTCGCCGAGATTCAACGCGTCATCGCCGTTCAGGAGAGAAAGGACACCCGGCAGCTGGCCCGCGAGACACGCAAGCTCTGTCGCGCGGAGGGTATCGGCGGCCCGGTAGTGCTCCTCGGCGTGGGGGCGCTCATCGCGGGGCTCGTCCTCGGCCTGATTGGGGCCACCAGCGGATTCCCGCTCGATATGATGGGGACCGCGGTGGGGGCCCTCATCGCCGGTGTGCTACTCGTCCGTCATCCCCGCTATCGCGACCGCTGGCCGCTCCCGGTGCCCGCGTACGGCACGTTGTCGAACCCGCGTCCGCCTGAAACACAAGAGCAGCTCGCCGCGGCGGAGGAGGCCATCGTTGCAGAGCTCCGGGCGTCCGCCGCGCGGGAGCGGACCCGACGCGCCCGCTTCGCGATGCTCGTAAGCACGAGCTCCGCGGCCCTGCAGGAGCGCGATTACCTGCGCGCCCACGTCGCGGCGCGGCTGGCGCTCGAACTCAAGAAGACATCGATCGAGGCGGGTCTCGCATACGCCATCGCGGCGGCCGGTCTGGGCAACGCCCAGCAGGCGCACAGCAGACTCGGAGTGATCAGGCGGAAGGTGGGCTTTCAAACCGTCGCGACCAAATGGGGCGCCGCGTGGGCGCTGAGCCTGCTGGACGACTGGAGCTGCGAGGGTCTCTTGCAACAGCTGCATGACCTCCAACCGGACATCGCCACGTACGCGTGTCTGCTCGCGCTCGCCCAAACGCACCGTGACAAGCTGCAGAGCGCCATCGGGAATGCGGAACGTGGCGTCGCGCTTGAGCCGGCGAACCGGGCGGCTGCATTTCTGCTCGCCAACCTGCTGCTGATGGTCGGCCGAACGGCCGCCGCTGCCGCGCGGCTCGATCCACTACAAGACTATGTGCGCACCGACGTGCGCACGGCATTCTCGATGGTGCGGCTGCGCTTGATGCAGCGAGACACGGCCGGGGCGCTCGAGTGGGCCGGCGTGGTGCGGGGCCTCGACCCCGACGGGGCGTCATTGATCGGCCTCGGGCAGGCGTTCGGAGCCGCCCGCCTCGCCGAGCCCGCCGCCACTTTCTTCGCGGCGGCAGCCGACGCGGGCTTCGCGCCGGAGGCGAATGTCGGCTTCGCGGTGCTTGCCTCATCGCGCGGCGATCGGGCGGGGGCGAAGCGCCACCTCCTGGCCGCGCTGAAATTCGAGGGCGCGAGATTCACGAGGGGGCACGACGTCGGCAGCCTGTTTCACGAAATCCTGGGGCGGCTCAATGGTCTCGCCGAGCAGCGGCTCGACTGTACCGCGTGGATCGCGACTGTGCCGGACGGATCGCCGACGTTGGCCGGGCGATCGATCCTGGTGTGCGCGCCCACCGAGGCGATCGCGCGAGCCTATCTCGAGATGATCGTGACGGCGATGCAGGGGAGTGAGCCGGCCGCCGCTGACGTGTCGGGTGTGAAGTGGCGCGTGGCACCGAAAGCGCAGCAGCCCGACCGGCCGGTGCCACCGGGCGTGCATTCAGTGGTTGGCTAGCCGCGCCCGCGCGCGGCGGCTATGATTGCATGCCCCGTCTTCGCGAGCTGGCTATGAAGCGTCATGTCGGCGGTCTCATCTCCTTCTCGTTGTTGACTCTCATCACTGGCGGTTGCCAGCCGGACGCACCGGTCGGG
>DASQAM010000241.1:0-7134 GCA_035635735.1 Gemmatimonadales bacterium
CGCGACGACCGCATCCGGGTGAACGCCGTCGCGCCCGGCACCATGAAAACGGCCGACAATCTCGCGCAGATGCAGGGCGCCAAGGTCCGGTGGGTGGAGCTCGACGAGCTCGTGGCTGCGGTGCTGTTCCTCGCGAGCGACGAGTCCCACGGCGTGAGCGGTGAAATCCTCGCGGTGACCGGCGGAGACCTCTAGGCGTGACCGATGCGGTCCTCATGCGCGACGTGGCGGTCGTGGGTGGCGGCTGCTATGGGACGTTTTATGCTGGGCAGCTCGCCAAGGCCAAGGAGCGGGGAAAGGCGCGCTTCCGGCGCGTGGTGGTCGTCGATCGTGACCCCGCCTGTCGGGCACGCGTGGAGCTGGGTGAGGCCCCGGACCGCGTCTTCGTGGCGCGCGAGTGGGACGACTATTTCGCGGCGTTTTTGGGCGGGGCCGCACCTGCTGCGGGGGGCGAGCCGCAGGACTACATCGTGCCGTCTCCCCTCATGCCCCACCTCATGTTTCAGTGGCTCGTGGCCCGCGCGCGCGAGCGGTGGCCCGGGCGCGCCATCGACGTCGCTCCCGTGCCGGGGGAGCCGGGGACGCCGTACGACCGCACGGGACCCGACCGCACCCGATATGTCTCGTTCGCCGACTGGATCTGTCCCACCCACTGCATCGAGCCCGCGGTTTGCCCGGCGCTCGGGAGCGAGCGGACGTGGGAGATGGGGGACGCGGTGCGCGGTCTGACGGAGCGGCTGCGGGCGGCGGGCGAGCCGGTGCATGGGCCGGCCTTGTTCGTGTGCCGTCATCATGTGTTCGGCGTCGGCACCTTCGCCGTGGACGCGGTGCTCGCGGGCGACGCGCTGGTGCGGGCCGCGGGCGAGAGCGGCCTGGCGGCGGGAGTGTTGGTGGGGACGATCTCGAGCTGCCACGGAGCGCTCAACCTGCTGCGGCTTGGGGCGGCAATGGGCGGTAACCGACGGTAATGGGCGGTATTCTACAGCTGCCTTACCGCCCATTGCCGACCAATACCGCCCGCTACCGCCCATGACTCCTGAACTCCGCCGAGCGCACCTGACCCACGCTTGCGAGTTGTTCAACTCCGGCGACTATTGGGCCGCCCACGAGGCCCTGGAAACCGTCTGGCGTTCTATAATTAGTGACGGCGACGCCGCCGCGGCGCTCGTCTGGCAAGGCCTGATCCAGGCGGCGGCGGCGTTGCTCCATCAACGGCGCGGGAACAGCCATGGGGTGGCCGCGGTGGGTCGGGGGGCGCTCGAAAAACTGGCGGGCCGGCAGCGGCAGGATGTCGAGGTCGAGACGGTTCGGTTTCGCGCGCAGCTCGAGCGAGCGCTTGCGGGCGATGCCGAACCGCCGCGGCTGGAGTTGCGTGCGGCGGACGGAGAACTGAGGACCGATGAGGGAAACCGCTAAACTCGGATACGACGTGATCATCGTCGGCGCCGGCCCCGCCGGGCTGTGCGCCGCGATGTACGCGGGGCGCGGCATGCTCAAGGCCCTGACGATCGAGCGCGGGGCGCCCGGTGGCGAGCTCCTGAACACCGATCTGATCGAGGACTACATCGGCTTCGAGAGCATCAAAGGGTGGGAGCTCGCGCAGAAGATGGCGGAGCACGCCAAGAAGTTCGGCGCCGAGATCGTCACCGATACGGTGGAAAAGATCCGCAAGGCGGACGACGGCTGGTTCGACGTCGCGACATCGCGCGGGAAGACCTATCGCGCGCCGGCCGTGATCCTCACTGCCGGCGGGACTCCCGTGAAGCTCGGGGTGCCTGGAGAGAAGGAGTACGCCGGAAAGGGTGTGTCGTACTGCGCGGTGTGTGACGGCGCGTTCTTCAAGGGTGAGGTGCTGGCCGTGGTGGGGGGCGGAGACGCCGCGGTCGAAGAGGGCGACTACCTCACGCGCTACGCGTCCAAGGTCTACATCGTGCACCGCCGCGAGCAGCTCCGCGCGTCCAAGATCCTCCAGGAGCGAGCGTTCGCGAATCCGAAGATCGAGATGATCTGGAACAAGCAGGTGGTCGAGATCAAGGGGACCGAGCGCGGTATCCATCACCTCGAGCTCGCGGACACGGGGACGGCGGAGCGCTCGAACCTCCTGGTCGGCGGCGTGTTCATTTTCGTCGGGTTCAAGCCTAATACGGGCCTCGTCGAGGGACACTTCCAACACGACGCGGGGGGCTACTTCCTCACCGATGACCGGATGATGACCTCGATCCCGGGCCTGTTCGCGGCGGGCGACGTGCGCAGCCAGCTGACACGCCAGATCACGACCGCCGTCGGCGATGCGACCACGGCGGCGATCGCGGTCGAGAAGTATCTCGCGACGCTCCCCGATTAGCCATGCGCATCGTGCAGATACCCAACGGCCAGTTCGTAGAGAACTGTTACTTCATGATCGACGAAGCGACGGCCGAGTGTGCGATCATCGACCCCGGCGAAGAAGCAGGGTTGATCACCCACACGCTGCGGGCCGAGCGCGTCCGTCCGGTCGGGATCTGGCTCACCCATGCGCACATCGACCACGTGCTCGGCGTCCCGCGGCTCAAGGCCGAGACCGGGGCCCCGGTCTATCTCCATCAGGCGGACCGGATGCTGTACGATCACGTCCCGGAGCAGGCCTTTGCCCTCGGGATGCGCGCCGAGCCCCTGCCGGCGCCCGACCGGGACCTGTCCCACGGCGACGAGCTGCGGGTCGGAGGCCTCGCGTTCCGCGTTCGTCACGCCCCCGGCCATTCCCCCGGCAGTGTCGTGTTCGAAGGGCAAGGCGTGGCGTTCGGCGGCGATGTGCTGTTTCAGGGATCGATCGGACGGACCGATCTGCCGGGGGGCGACTTCGACACCTTGCTGAAGAGTATCGAGCGCGAGTTGCTTACGCTGCCTGATTCGACCATCGTGTACAGCGGGCATGGACCGGAAACCACCGTCGGACGCGAGCGCCGCGCCAATCCCTTCCTCGCCGGCGCACATCGCCTCGGCTGAGCCGCGGCCTACGTGCCTGCGGTGCGGCGCCGAAGTGCGACCCAAGCCGTTGGGGTGTAAGAGCCCCTGCTCGAATTGCGGCTTCAGCTACCCGCTGGGCGACTGCTCCGACTGAACCAATGAATCACGTGCTCGCACTCGCGCTCCTGGGTGTGGACTGTCTCGTCCGCGCCTGGCGAATCCAGCTCGCGGTCTGGACTGCGGGCGGGCGTCTTTCCTTCAACGACGCCTTCCGGCTGAACCTGTATGGCGAAGCGGCCTCGCAGCTCACGCCGAACCGGCTTGGCGGCGAGCCCGCCCGCTTTCTGGGCCTCCACGAGGCGGGCCTGCGGCCGGTCACGGCGATCGTCGCGATCGGCGTCGAGGTCGCCTGCGAATGGCCCGTGTTCGTCCTCGCGGCGGGCGCAATGGTCGCCTACTACGTGCCCGACTGGCGAGACGCGGCACGCATCTGGCTGAGGCATCATCGGGCCGGAGAGCTCGTGACGCTCGAGATCACCGTGCTGCTCATCCTGGTGACGGTGTACCTGCTGCAGCGCCTGGCCCGCTCCGGCTTCGTCAGCCACCGGGTGCGCCGCCAGTGGCGGGTGGCGTGGGCGCACGTGCGACGCGCCCCCCGGTGGGCGCTCGGCGCGGGGGCGCTCTTGACCGTGGTCAGCCTGGCCGCGCGAGCCCTGATCCTCCCGGCGCTCGCCTGGGGCCTGCCGGACGGGCCGCCGTTTGGTCAGATGTTCTTCGGCGCGCTCGCGCTGCTCCATGCGCCCCTGATCGTGCCACTGCCCTCGGGAGGCGGCGGACTCGAGGTGGCTTTCTTGAACGGGTTCGCCGGGAACTTCGGTGCCCGCCAGGTGACCATGCTGCTGTGGTGGCGCTTCTACACGGCCATCCTGCTCACCGTATTCGGCGTCTACGCCCTGGTACGGTCCGTGGGGTACCACGCCGCCGTTCAGATGTTCAAGGTCGGTTGGGGACGAGGAAAGCGAAGGGAAGAGCCGACATGACGACACCACGGATCACACCGCTCGCGCCGGATCAGGCGCCCGCGGAGGTCGCGCCGATCTTCGAGACGTACCTGAAGGAGCGCGGCAACATCCCCAACATGTTCCGCACCGTGGCGCTGCGGCCGAACCACCTGCGGACGATGATCGCGCATTTTCGCACCGTGATGAACGAGGGCACGGTGCCCCGGCTCCTGAAGGAGCTCTTGTGGGTGCGGATCTCCCATTTGAATGGCTGCCGCTACTGACTCAACTCTCACACTGTCTTGGCAAGACAGCAGGGTGCCAGTGCGGAGCTGGTCGAGGCGATCCAGGACCGGGGAGGGCACGCCCCGATCGAGCGCCTCGAGGCGGGGTGGCGAGTGGCGCTGGAGTTCGCGGACGTGGTGCACCGATCCGGGCACGACGTCGCCGACGAGCTCTACGGGAGGCTGCGCGGCTCCTGGGACGAGGGGCAGATCGTGGAGATCACCCTGGTGATCGGGATGACCGAATACTTCAATCGGTTCAACAACAGCTTGGGGGTGGAGCCTACGAAGTGAGGCCCTTACCCCCGCGGTGCGGGAGCGATCGCGACGAGCATGACGGTTCGCTCCAGGGCCGTTTCGATGCCGTGCGGGACGCCCTCCGGCGCCAGGATCAGATCGCCCGGTCCTGCCTCCCGGACGCTGTCACCCAGGATGAACCTCGCCTTTCCCGTCACAAGTAAATAGAATTTGTCGGCGCCGGCATGCGTGTGCACCGGTTGCTCCTGCCCCGGCTCGAAGCAATTCAGGCCGACCAAGAGCCGGTCCGAGCGGAAGCAATCCAGCTTGGTCATTTTGGTGCCCGAGAAGCGAGCGCGCTCGGGCACGTGCTGCAGCAGATCCTGGGTATCCATGGGCGATTCCTGGTTCGAGACCGACGGCACCGTGACCGAACGGACGGAGGCGATGGGCGCGACCCGCATCGAGCGTGATCCCCTGGGCGAGCTGCCCGTTCCCGCCGAAGCGCTCTACGGGATCCAGACCGAGCGCGCCCGCCAGAATTTCCCCATCTCCCATCTGCAGCCCCTCGCGCCGTTCGTGGACGCCGTCGTCTGGATTAAGAAGGCCGCCGCCATCGTGCACAAGCAGACCGGCCGTCTCGACCCGACGCTCGCCGACGCGATTGTGCGGGCCGCGGACGAAGTGCTGGCCGGGCAGCACCGCCAGCAGTTCGTCGTGGATCCCTACCAGGCGGGCGCGGGAACCTCGCACAACATGAACTGTAACGAGGTCCTCGCCAACCGTGCGAACGAGCTGCTGGGCGGCAAGCGGGGCGAATACAAGCCGGTGCATCCGAACGACCACGTCAACATGGCCCAGTCCACGAACGACGTGATCCCGACCGCAATCCGTCTCGCCACGCTGGCCCAGCTCCCCGCGCTGCTCGACGCGATGGGCCGCCTGGCGCGGGCGTTCCTGACGAAAGGCAAGGCCTTCGACAAGATCCTCAAGTCGGGCCGGACGCACTTGCAGGACGCGACGCCGATCCGACTGGGCCAGGAGTTCGTCGCGTACGGCCATACGATCGAGCGCAACGCGGACCGCGTGGCCCAAGCGGCCGATGCGTTGCGCGACCTCGGCATCGGGGGCACCGCCGTCGGAACGGGTCTGAACGCCGAGCCTGTGTACCCGGCGCAGATGGTGACGCACCTGCGGAACCTCACCGGCATCGACCTGCGAGAGGGGAAGGACCGCGTCCAGCTCATGCAGTCCATGGGGGACGCGACGGCGTTTTCGGGCGCGTTGCGCACCTACGCGATGGATCTGGGCAAGATCGCGAGCGATCTCCGGCTGCTCGCGTCGGGCCCGCGGACCGGCCTCGCGGAAATCGTGCTGCCCCCGGTCCAGCCGGGCTCGAGCATTATGCCGGGGAAGGTGAACCCGTCGATCGCCGAGTTGGTGAACATGGTGTGCTACCAGGCGCTCGGAAACGACGTCACCATCGCGGCGGCGGCGGACGCGGGACAGCTCGAGCTGAATGTCATGATGCCCGTGATCGCACACAATCTCCTGTTCACGATGCAGCTTCTCACGAACGCCTCCCGCGTGTTCGCGGAAGGATGCGTCGAGGGCATCGAAGCCGACCGCGCCCAGTGCGAGTACTGGCTCGAGCGCAGCCCCGCCCTCGTCACCGCCCTGGCTCCGAGAATCGGATACGCCGAGGCGGCGAAGCTCGCCAAGGAGGCGGTGGCGAAGAACGTCACGGTGCGCCAGCTCGTGATGGAGAAGGGCGTGCTCAAGGGGAAGGATCTCGAAGCCGTGCTCGATCTGCTGGCGATGACGGAGTTGGGTGTGCCTGGGGAGCGGAAATAACCGAGGACTTCGTTGGAGGAGCCCCAATGAACTGGTTCGTCGCGGGGTTGATCGCAGGCGCCGGCGCGTTCTTCGCCGATTACGTCATGTGGGGGAAGGTCTTCACAAAGGGGATGGAGGCGTTCTCGACACCGCTGTCGCCGGAGCAGCGGAAGACGTTCATGGGCCCCGCGATGATCAAGGCGGCAGCGTTGGCGCTGGTCTTCGGTTTACTGCTCGGGTGCTCCTATCAGCGGCTCAAGGGCGGGCTGTGGGTGCAGGGCGGCGGGCCCCTCGCGGGAATGGAGTTCGGGACGCTCCTGTGGCTGTGCACCATCGCGTTATCCACCCTCGGCAGCGGCGTCTGGTACGACAAGGTTCGACCGTTGCTCAAGGCGACGTTCTGGTCGTGGCTGGTTCGGATGAACGTGGCCGGTCTCATCGTCGGATTACTCGTCAAGTAAGCGTCGTCACGCGGGGGGTCGTGATTCGAGTCACGGAATCCGACCCTCCGTGGTGGTTATCCGTTGTACATGCGCACGACTTGCCTCTTGGCTGCCGCGCTGTCGCTCGCCGGTATCGCATCCGCGCAGGCGCAGCGGCGCATCCGCATCGGCCCGACCTACTCGTCGCTCAGTCTCGAGGATCAATCCGGCTCGAGCTACAGTTTCCCGTCGTACGGCGGATCGGTTGCCCTCATCACTGGCGACGAGAGCGAGACGGGGCTCACGATCGCTCGCTACAACAATCTCTCCACCGATCACGGAATCCGGCGGCTCACCCTGTACGGGCTCGACTCTTACTACTATCCGGTGGGCGCACGAGGTGTCGTC
>DASQAM010000242.1:0-4943 GCA_035635735.1 Gemmatimonadales bacterium
TGCTGCTGGCGGGCACGACAGGGATACGGCCCGAGGACATCCCCTGGATCGAGGAGGACGGCATCGCCGGGCTCCCTTGGGCGCCTGATGCCGAGGTGCGGATTCTCCGGGTGCCGCCGTTCGCGCAAGGCATCGCGCGACGTGCGGTCGAGGAGTACGTGGTCGAGCAGACGCACGGCGAGCCCGCCACGGTCACCAACAAGTGGCTCGACGAGGCGATCCGGAAGCTCCTGCCGACGCACATGCAGCTCATCATGGGCATCGGCACGGCGGAGGAGATCGCCCTCGCGGAAGTGAAGGCGCAGGAGCAAATGAAGGGGACGAAGGTGCAGGGCCACGATGCCGACCCCCAGCCCCTCACCCCTGAGGTCGAAGTGAAGTGCCCGGTCACGGGCGCCGTGAGCCGCCGCCCACGCACCGCGGCAGACCCGATCGTGTGGACCGAGGAAGCGTGGCAACGGCTGCAGCTCGTGCCGCTCATCGCGCGGCCGCTGGCGCGCAATACGGTAGAGCGTTTCTCCCGCGGCCACGACATCTGGCGCGTGACCACGCGGGTGATGGACGAGAACAAGCAGGCGATGATCGCGGCAGACGAGTTCGATGTCGACACCATGATGGTCATGTTCCAGGAGTTGCGCGCCAAGCAGATCCGGGCCGAAGCGGAAGGACGCGACGGGCTGTCTCGGGAGATGCGGGCGTTCATCGAGGACGCCAAGGCCCAGGGAATCACGCGCTGTCCCATCCGGGACATCGAAGCGCAGATGGGGAAGTGCCCGGTGGACCTGAAGACCATGAAGCCCGAGGAGGCGAAGGCGGCCATGGAGCGGCTGCTGGCGGAGCAAACCGGAGACTGACGTGGATTACATCCCTCACGTGGTCGCGTGGAATCTGACCCGGCGGTGCAACCTCGAGTGCGCGCACTGCTACATCTCGGCGGGCCCGCACGAGAGCGCCGCCACGGAGCTCGACACGACCGCGTGTCTCGGGATCGTCGATCAAGTGCTGAGCGTGAACCCGGCGCCGATGCTCATCCTGTCAGGCGGCGAACCGCTGCTGCGCGATGACTTGAACGAGATCGCCCACTACGCCTCCGCCCGCGGCGCCACGGTGGTGGTGGGCACCAACGGCACACTGCTCACCGACGAGCGCATCGCGGCGCTCCAGGCCGCGGGCGTGCGCGGTGTGGCGGTGAGCGTCGATTCGTTGCGGCCGTCCTACCACGACAACTTCCGGCACGGGCGGGGGGCTCTCGCGGACGTCCGGGCCGCGCTCGAGCGGCTGCGGGCCGCGCGGCTCGACTTCATCATCCAGACGACCGTTACGAAGGGGAACCGAGCCGAGCTGGAGCGCCTGGTCGCCTGGTCGGCCGACGAGGGCGCGGTGTCCTTCAACTGCTACTTCCTCGTCTCGACCGGGCGCGGGGCGTCGCTCACCGATCTCGCGCCGGCGGAATACGAAGTCGTGCTCGCCGATCTGGCCCGGTGGGAGCGCGCCTTCCGCGGCCGCATGCTCGTGCGCGCGAAGTGCGCCCCGCACTTCATGCGGCACGTGCACCAGACCGATCCCGATTCCCCGGTCTTGAACTACCAGACGCGATGCCCCTGCGGCACGCAGTACTGCCGCATCACGCCCGACGGCAAGCTGACCCCGTGCCCCTACCTGCCGGAGGTGGCGGGGGATCTGCGCGCCCAGAGCTTCGCCGACCTGTGGCGGTCGGCGCCCCTGTTCCGGCGACTGCGCGAGGACCCGCTCGGCGGCAAGTGCGGCGTCTGCGAGTACCGGGCGTTGTGCGGGGGATGCCGGGCGCGGGCGTTTGCGCTCACGGGCGATGTGCTCGCGGCCGACCCGTCCTGTGTGTACGAGCCGGCGGGCGACGCCGCCCTCATCGAGCCGGCGCGCGCCCTCGCGTACGGCGAAGACTTCACCCCGGCCCTGGTGTGGGCCGACGCGGCGCGTGAACGCATGGACCGGATTCCGTCGTTCGTCCGCGGGGTGGTGATGCAGCGGGTGGAAGACTGGGCCCGCCGCCACGGACGGCGGGAAGTGACGCCCGAGTTGCTGGCGGAGGTGCGCAGCGCCATGCCGATCGACTTTTCGAAGAAGCAACCGTTTTTCGTGGCGGACCGCTGATGACCGACAGCGCCCTGCTGCTGTTGCAAGCCGCGGCGGACACCACGCACGCCTACGGCGAGTTCCCCGTGATCGGCGCGCGAGCGTTCATCTGGATCACGGCCGAGGTACACCTGATGTTCGCCGCGTTCGTGCTGGGTGTGCCGATGTTCGCCGTGGTCACCGAGGCCATCGGCATCTTCGGCGGCGACGAGCGCTACGACCGGCTGAGCAAGGAGTTCACGCGGCTCTTGCTCGTGGCGTACAGCGCGACGGCGATCTGGGGGGCGATGCTGGTGTTCGGCCTCTCGACCCTCTATCCGCGCTTCTGGGCCTACCTCACCGCCATCTTCGCGCCGTCGATGTGGCTGTACGCGGCGTTGTTCTTCATCGAGTCGTTCACCCTGTATCTGTACTACTATGGGTGGGATCGATGGAAGAAAGGTCGGGCGAAGCTCGGCCACTGGACGCTCGGCATCCTGCTCAACGTGTGGGGCACGGTCGTGATGTTCATCGCGAATTCGTGGCTCACGTACATGATGTCACCGCCCCGGGACATCACGCCTACCACTGACCCGACCACGATCAAGCTGTGGCATGCGATCGCCAACGCGACCTGGATGCCGATCAACGTGCACCGGGTGATCGCGAACGTGGTGTTCGGCGGCGCGATCGTGGGCGCGTACGCGAGCTACCGGTTTCTCGCGGCACGCACCGATGAGGAACGGGCCCACTACGACTGGATGGGCTACGTCGGAAACTTCATCGCGATGTCGGCGCTCATCGTGCTGCCGTTCGCCGGCTACTGGCTGGGACGCGAGATCTACCAGTACGACCAATCGATGGGGATCACCATGATGGGCGGCTTCATGAGCTGGTTGTGGGTGATCCAGGCGTTCCTCATCGCCGTGCTGTTCCTGACCGGCAACTACTACCTGTGGATCGGCATGGGCCGCATTCCGGGTGCGGAGCGGTTCCGGCCCTACACCAAGTACCTGCTGATCGTGCTGGTGCTCGGGGCGATCGTGTGGGGCACGCCGCACACGATGATCGCGGACTCGAAGGAGCTCGCCGCCATGGGCGGGTCGCATCACCCGTTCCTGGGCGCCCTCGGGGTGATGAGCGCCAAGAATACGGCTGTAAATCTGATGATCCTCACCACGTTTCTGTCGTTCCTCTTGTACCGCCGGGCCAACACGCGCCCCGTGGTGCCGTGGGCGCGCAGCGGGACCATCATCCAGGGAGCGATGTTCGCCGTCGCGGCCGCGGTCGTGCTGTTCTACGGCATCCGCGGCTACTTCGTCGAAGCGATCGTGCGCATCGGGTTCAGCGTCTATCAGGTCTTGGCCGTGCTCTCGTGTATCGTGTTCGTCACGGTGATCGACATCCTCATGGCACGCGGCGCCCAATCGCTGGGCGCGATCCGCTGGGGGAAAATGCCGCCGCGGTCCCAGTACGCCCTGTTCATCCTGGCCGTCACGTTCACCTGGCTGATGGGCCTGATGGGGTTCGCGCGCTCCGGCATCCGTCAGTACTGGCACGTGTGGCAGGTCATGCAGGACACGAGCAAGTACGCCGCCACCCCCGCGCTCGGTTACGCCTCGAAGATGATCAGCCTGTGCGTGCTGATCTTCCTGTCCCTCGTGGCATTCGTGTTCTGGCTGGGTGGGCTCGCAGAGAAGTCCACGTTCGTCGCGACGGGCGAAGCCGAGAAGGGGGCCCGGCATGTGGGCCACTAACGCGAAGATCGTCGGGATCGTGCTCGGGACGCTGGCACTCTATACCCTCATCGCCAACAAGATCCCGCAGGTGCAATCCGAGGTACCGCAGACACTCACCCTGGGCGCGAACGTCACACCCGAGCAGCTCGTGGCGGCGGGGGAGAAAGTGTTCAACGGGATCGGCGGCTGCCCCACCTGCCACGGCTTGGGCACGCGCGCGCCCAATCTATTGACCGACGAGAAGGGCCAGGGGCCGATCGGCGCCCGCTGCGGCAAGCGCGAGCCCGGAAAGAGCTGCAAGCAATACCTGTACGAATCGCTCGACCAACCCGGTGCTTACGTCGTGGAAGGCTATCAGCCGATCATGCCGGTGATGACGAAGCAGCTCTCGCCCGAGCAGGTGTGGGCGGTGATCGCGTTCCTCGAATCCCAGGGTGGCACGGTCGATGTGACCGCTTCGGACATCCCCGCAACCTCCAGCACCTCCGCAGCCTCCCCGACGGGGGGTGGGGGTGGTGGAGGAGGTGGTGGGGGTTTGGCGGGGGGGTCCACCGACCCGAAAGCCATCATCCAGGCCGCGGGGTGCCTCGCCTGTCACAAGCTCGACGGGCAGGGACAGGTGATCGCGCCCGATCTCACGCACGTCGGCTCGCGGCGCAACGCAGAGTCGATCCGCAAGAAGATCCTCGACCCGGCGTCGTCCGTGACGAAGGGCTACGAGAAGCTCGCGGGGATCATGCCCAAGAGCTTCGGCACCATGATGAACGCCGCGCAGCTCGAAGCGCTGGTACAGTATCTGGCGGCGCACAAATGAGCCCGTCCCTCCACCCCGCCATCCGGCGGTACGCCGAGCATCCGTTCTGGCAGGCGGTGGGGATCCTGCTCCTCGCCTACATCGTGGTCGTGTGGGTGGTGCCGGTCTTGCCGGGAAGCGCCATCGTCCCGAAAAGCGTCGTGCTGCAGTACATGGTGACGGTGCTCGTGGGCGTGCTGATCTATGTCAGCGACAACGAAGAGCGCTGGCGTCGCTTCCAGGAGCCGATCCGGGCGGTGCTCATCGAGCCGCGGCTCAAGCTGGTGCGCGCTGTGGCGCTCGCGGGGGTGACCGCGCTG
>DASQAM010000243.1:0-7614 GCA_035635735.1 Gemmatimonadales bacterium
CCCTACCTTGATGAGGGGAACGATCTGCCAGGCGTCACCCAGGGTCGCGTCGAGGGCGGCGAGGGAATACCCGATTCCACCCCACTCTTCCACCGCTGGCTGGGCGGCGTCACGCCCGTAGATCGTGTCCCACACCATGGACCCGATGACGCCGAGTCGCTTCACACCGTTCCCCAGGTGCGCTGGACGAACACGGCCGCGGCGCCATACACGCCCGCCGTTCCGGTGAGCTCCCCGGGGACGATGCGGCAGGCATCGACGGCGGGCTTGAAGGCCCGGCGCTTCACTTCGCCGCGGAGCGGCGCGAACAACTTCTCCCCGGCCAGCGTTACGCCGCCGCAGATCACCACCACCTCGGGGTTGAAGATATTGACGATATTGGCGACGCCGGTTCCGAGGAACTTCGCCGTTTCGTGCACCACGTCCAACGCGTATTCGTCGCCGTCGTGCGCCGCTTCGTACACGATCTGCGCGGTGATCTTGAACAGGTCGCCGTTCACGTACCGCGGGAGGGAGGTTTCGGCGCCGGTTTCGATTCCCTCGACCGCGCGCGCCGCGATCGCGGGGCCCGACGCGTAGGCCTCGAGGCAGCCGTCGTTGCCGCACTTGCAACGCCGGCCGTTGGAATCGATGGACATGTGGCCGATCTCGCCCGCGACGTCCGAGGCCCCGCGATAGATCTGTCCCGCGAGCACGATCCCGCCACCGATGCCCGTTCCGATCGTGAGCCCGACCACGTGGTCGGAGCCGCGCGCGGCCCCGCGCCACCATTCGCCGAAAATGGCGCAGTTTGCATCGTTGTCGAGCGTGGCGGGCAGATCCAGCGCGGCCGCCAGCCGGTCGCGCAGCGGGTAGTTCGTCCACCCCAGGTTGGGGGTGAGCAGCACGATGCCGGTCTTCGTGTTGAGTGGGCCGGGCGATCCGATGCCCACGCCGGCGATCTCCTTGCCGCGGGCCGCCGCCATCGACGCGCGCGCCAACTTCACAATCCGCGCGAGCACCGCGTCCGCGCCCTGTTCGGAGATGGTCGGCTCGGACACCAGCCCCAGCAGCTCCGAGCCGTCCTCCGCCAGCGCCCCCGCGACGATATTCGTTCCGCCGAGGTCAATCCCGACGACGTAGCGCACCGGTCTCCTCGATTGCCTGAAGGACGTTCTGCACGGAAAGCGATTTCATGCACAAGTGGTGCCCCAACGGGCAGCTGGGCGGCCCGTGCGCCGAGCATGGGCGGCACAGCAGGCCGTCCAGCTGGACCACACGGTCCCGCGGCCCCCGCGGCCCGAACCCGAAGCGCGGCGTGGTCGACCCGAAGATCGCCACCGTCGGCGTGTCGACCGCCTGCGCGAAGTGGAGCGGGGCACTGTCGTTGGTCACGAGCACCGCCGCCCGCCGGATCGCCTCCGCCGACTGCCGGACGCTCAACCGGCGGCACCCACTCACCGCCTGACCGCCTGACCGCGCGACCGCCTCGGTGATCTCCGCCGCCAGACCTGCATCCTCGGGTCCGCCGACGACCAGAATCCCCGCGCTCCCCGCCAGCCGCTCGGCGAGCTCTTTATAGTACGGCCAGCGTTTCGAGCCCCAGATCGATCCCGGCGCGAGCGCGACGAACCGCTCCCGCATCCCGTGCTCCCGCAGGAACCCCTCCGTCGCCGCCCGATCGGCGAGCGTGACGTGCAGCGCAGGGCGTGCGTGCGGCACCGCGACGCCTCCGAGTGCCAGGACCCGGTCGATCTCGTGACTCTCCTGCGGCCGCTGCCGGACGTCGGTATAGAGCGACGGCCAGCCGTCGTCGAAACCGACCCGCTGTGGGATGCGGGCGAGCCACGCCGCCAGCGCCGTCCGCAAGGAACGATGCGGAAGATACGCGCATTCATACTGCTCCGCGCGCAGGGCGCTGGCCAGTCTCAACAATCCGCCGAGGCCGCGGTCGCGGCCCTTCTTGTCATACGGGATGACCCGCCGGACGGCGGGATGGGTTTCGATCAGCGGTGCCGCAGCCGGAGTGGTCACGACGTCCACCGGTCCGTGGCGGGCGGCGAGCACCTCGAGCAGCGGCGTCGTGAGCACGACGTCTCCCAGAAAGGCGGTCTGGATGACGAGGCTAGTCAACCTGCAAGACCGCCAAGAACGCCTCCTGCGGGATCTCGACCGTTCCCACCTGCTTCATGCGCTTCTTTCCTTCTTTTTGTTTCTCGAGCAGCTTGCGCTTGCGCGTCACGTCGCCCCCATAGCACTTGGCGGTGACGTTCTTGCGCAACGGGCGGACCGTCTCGCGGGCGATCACTTTTGTGCCGATCGCGGCTTGGATCACGACCTCGAACAGCTGGCGCGGGATCAGCTCTTTCAGCTTCTCGGCGATCTTCTTGCCCCACTCGTAGGCTTTGTCGCGATGGATGATGACCGAGAACGCGTCGACCCCCTCGCCGTTGAGCAGCATGTCGAGCTTGACGAGGTCGGCCGGGCGGTACTCGAGGAACTCGTAGTCGAGCGAGGCATAGCCACGAGAGATGGTCTTCAGCTTGTCGTAGAAGTCGAGGATGATCTCGGCGAGCGGGAATTCCCAGCTGAACTCGACGCGCGTCGGGTCCACGTAATGCATGCCTTGGTACACGCCGCGCCGCTCCTGGCCCAGCTTCATGATGCCGCCGATATACTCGGCAGGCGCCACGATCCGCGCTTTGACGTACGGCTCCTCGATGTGGGCGACGGCCGAGCCGTGCGGCATGAGGCTCGGGTTCTCCACCAGCTCCATGGTGCCGTCCGTCTTGTGGACGTGGTACTCCACGTTCGGCACGGTGCTGATCAGGTCGAGGTTGAACTCCCGCTCGAGCCGCTCGCGCACGATCTCCATGTGGAGCAGACCGAGGAAGCCGCAGCGAAACCCGAAGCCGAGTGCCACCGACGACTCGGGCTCGTAATGCAGGGATCCGTCGTTCAACTGCAGCTTGGCCAGTGCGTCGCGCAGCTCTTCGAACTGCTCGGCATTCGTCGGGTACAGCCCGGCGAACACCATCGACATGATCTCGCGGTACCCGGGCAAGAGCGGCACGTCACGGTGGTCCGCGTCGAGCACCGTATCGCCGGAGCGGGTGTCGCGCACGCCGCGCACGTTGGCGACGAAGTAGCCGACTTCACCGGCTTCGAGCTGCTCGGTCGGCTTGTGCCCGAGCTGCAGGTACCCGACCTCATCCACCTCGTGGACGTCGTCCTTGTGCGCGCCGAACGCGATCTTCATGCCGGGCCGGATGGTGCCGTCCACGACGCGGATGCTGGGGATCGCGCCGCGGTAGCGGTCGTAGTACGAGTCGAAAATGAGGGCGCGGAGCGGCGCGTCCGCCACCCCACGCGGCGGGGGGATGCGGCGCACCACCGCCTCGAGCAGCTCGGGGACGTTGGTGCCTTCCTTGGCGGAAATGCGGAGGATTTCCTCCGGCTTCGTCCCGATGAGCTCATGCAGCTCCCGCGCCCGGCGCTCCGGCTCGGCTCCGGGGAGATCGATCTTGTTGAGCACCGGGATGATCTCCAGCCCGGCATCCATGGCGAGGAATAGGTTTGAAAGGGTCTGTGCCTGGATGCCCTGCGAGGCGTCCACCACGAGGATCGCCCCCTCGCATGCCTGGAGCGAGCGCGACACCTCGTAGGTAAAATCCACGTGCCCAGGGGTGTCGATCAGATTGAGCTCGTACACGCCCCCGTCGCGCGCATGGTAGTTCATGCGCACCGCGTTCAGCTTGATCGTGATGCCGCGCTCGCGCTCCAGGTCCATGGTGTCGAGCACCTGCTCTCGCATCAGGCGCTTGTCCAGGGTGCCCGTGAGCTCGATCAGGCGGTCGGCCAGGGTCGACTTCCCATGGTCGATGTGGGCCACGATACAGAAGTTGCGAATGTGATCTTGGCGCATGTGCGGGAGAAATATAGGCGCTATCTTTAGCGGACCGAGGCCTTGTCTCTGCCCCCCATCACCGGCTGGTTCGACCCTACGTCCAACGGCGGCGCCGTACGGCTCGCCGCCAACAGCTATTTGCCTGCCAAGGGCGATGCCGGCGTGCGCCTCCCCGGCCTGCGGCGCGGCGATCTCGTCACCATGGAGAACGGGCGCGTGACGAGCGTCAACGGTCTGCCGCCCACCCACCTGGACCAGCGGCCCGATTTCGCAAAGCTCGGGGCGGTGCACCCATCGCGCCCCCTGCGACTCGAGACACCCCAGGCCTCGAGCCCGCGCACGGCCGAGATCCAACGGGTCGTGGATTTGATCTGCCCGCTGGGCTTCGGCCAGCGCGCGCTGATCGTCTCGCCGCCCAAAGCGGGAAAGACCGTGATGCTGCAGGCCGTGGCGGAGGGGGTCGCGCTCAACCATCCCTCAGCGATCCTCCTCATCCTGCTCGTGGACGAGCGACCGGAAGAGGTAAGCGAAATGGTGGACTGGGGTCGGGGCGAGGTCATCGCGTCGAGCTTCGACCTCTCACATGAGCGGCACGTCGCGGTGGCCGATATGGTCTTCGAGCACGCGCGCCGCCAGGTGGAGCTCCGCAAGGACATCGTGATCGTGCTCGACTCGCTCACGCGGCTGGCGCGCTCTCACAACACCACGGGGCGGGGGAGCGGGCGCACCATGTCGGGTGGGCTGGACGCCAACGCGCTGGCCAAGCCCAAGGGGCTGTTCGGGGCGGCGCGCGCCGTGCCCGAGGGCGGCTCCCTCACGGTGATCGCCACGGCGCTCATCGAGACGGAGAGCCGGATGGACGACGTGATCTTCGAGGAATTCAAGGGGACCGGCAATTCGGAGCTGCGACTGTCTCGCACGCTGGCGGACCGACGCCTTTACCCCGCCGTCGATGTGGCCGCGAGCGGCACTCGGCGCGAAGAGCTGCTCGCCGACCCGCCGACGGTGGCCGCTAAACAACAGCTCCGGCGAGGCCTGGTCGGGCTCCCGCCGGAGAAGGCGATCGATGTCCTGCTGGCGCAGCTGCGGCGCGCCAAGACGAACGCCGAGCTGCTCGCCGCCGTCAGCTAACCGTCAGTTTCCGCCCACGATCCGCTTGTAGCTGTCCGGGTTCCACCGGGGACGTTGGGACGTATTGGCGACCGCCTGGCCCAGATAGAACACGAGCCGCGCGAACCGTGCCTCTTTCTCGGCGTCGATCTTCTCCGGGGAATCGGTCACCTGGTGGTAATCCGGATGCAACCCGGTCGTGAAGAAGAGGATGGGCACCCCCTTCTTCGCGAAGTTGTAGTGGTCCGAGCGGAAGAAGAGCCCCTCCTGCGGCCACAGATCGCCCAGCGGCTTGATGTTCAGCTCGCGGTGTGCGCCGGCGACGCTGTCGAGGGTCGCGCCGAGATTGGAGTGCTCGCGGCCGATCACGGCGACCGTGTCCTTCGAGTTGCGGCCGACCATGTCGATGTTCAAGTCGGCGATCACGTCTGCGAGCGGCACCGTGGGATGGTCGGCGAAGTACGCACTTCCCCACAGACCCCGCTCCTCACCGCTCACGGTCATGAACACCAGAGAGCGCTTGGGTCGCTCTCGCGCCGAGGCGAACGCTTCCGCCAACTCGATCACGGCCACCGTGCCCGAGCCGTCGTCGTCCGCGCCGTTGCAGATCGAGTCGGCGCCGCGGGGCGTGCAGCCCTCACCGGCGCTCGGCGTTCCGATGTGATCCATGTGCGCGGTGAACAGGACGTATTCCTTTTT
Organism: Gemmatimonadales bacterium; assembly: GCA_035635735.1. Lineage (GTDB taxonomy): Bacteria > Gemmatimonadota > Gemmatimonadetes > Gemmatimonadales > GWC2-71-9 > AG41. Next base: position 5,696 of record DASQAM010000243.1, read on the forward strand.
CAGCGTTGCGTCACTGCCCTCGAGAATCCCGATTGAGTTGGGAGCCGACGCGTGCTGGAGCACCCGCTCGCGCACATCCAGCTGCAGGGTGACGTCGGTCAGGGGTCGAGCCGCGAGGGGCTTGTCGCCCCAGGCCCGGAGCGAGTCCATGCTCACGCCTCCCTGCGCGAACAGCGCTCTGGCGGTTGCGGTCCGCACCGCGAACACGGCGGGGACCGCGGGCCCCCTCTCGACGCTCGGGTTGCGCACGCTCACGCTCGCCTCGCGACCGGGAAGCTTTGTCCAGATCGAGTCGGGGAACCCGGCCACCAGCATGACGGCGAGGGGCCGGAGCGCCAGGACCTTCGGCGCGATCGCGTTCAGCCCCGGCCCGTAGCCCAAGAAGACGACCTTTCCGGTGACGCCGGCGGAATCGAGCGTGCCCCCCGCGTCGGCAGAACCGCTGATCACCGCGGCCGGCCCGGCCGCCGCCTCTGCCGGCGGCTGTCCCTCCACGAGCAGCACGTCCTGCCCTGCGCGCCAGATCCCGGTCGTACGGCCGGTGATCCGGATGGTCGAGCTTTCGGGGTCGAACCGCAGCACCTCGAGGGGATAGTGCTGGAGGTAGGTGCCGCTATCGCCGCCCGGCTTGAGGCCGAACCGCTGGAACTCGCCCGCGACATAAGCCGCCACGGCGTCGAGCTGTGGGCTCGGGGTGGCGCGACCGAGCATTGAGTCGTCGGCGATGATGCCAATGCGGCGCTGGACGTCCGTGGCAACGATCGAAGCCGCACCACGGGCGGCCGGTCCCTTCCGCTGCGCGGCCGCCGTTCCGGGGAGCACCGCGAGCAGCAGCGCCAGGCGGTATCGCATCGCTAAAGCCTTGGCTGGGGGGACCGAAAGCTAACGCGCCCGACCGCGGGGGACTACGGTCGGGCGCGCTTGCGCTGCGTGTCGGGTTACGGCTTGCGCCGCTTCAGCTCGGGTTCAGCCCGGGGCTGGTCCTTCGGGGGCTCACGCTTCGGCTCGGCCCGCGGCTCACTGCGCGGGGGCGGCGCCTCGCGTCGCGGCTCACTGCGCGGGGGCGGAGCCTCGCGCCGCAGCTCGGCACGCGGGGGCGGCGGGTCAGCGCGCCGCGTCTCTTCCGGGGCCGCTCGGCGCTCCGGTTGCACAGGGGGCCGCGCGGGACGGGCCAGACGACCGGGCTCGTCACGGTGATCGGGTTGGTCAGGCCGGTCGCGATGCTCGGGCTGGTCGGGCCGGTTGGGCCGGTCGCGATGCTCGGGCTGGTCGGGCCGGTCGCGATGATCGCGTTGGCCAGGCCGATCGCGTTGATCGGGCTGGTCGAGCCGACGGCCGCGGCCGCGGTCGTCTCCCCGGTCTTCGGAGCCGGCGCGACGCCGGGGCGGCTGAACGTTGGGCGGCGGGATGACGCCCGTGCCACCGAGGTCACGACCGCGCACGCCCACGTCGCGCCGGCGATCGTCGTTCACGGGCCGCTCGCGCACCCGCGTGATGAAGGCGTCGGACGCCTGGCGGTCCTTGAAGATGAACCGGGGCTCGGGTCTGTACGGGCGCGTGAAGACTACCCTTGTGCCGCCGTAGTACCGATACGGGTAATAGTACGGATCATCGAACACCACGATCCGAAAGCGCACGCAGGTGTAATCGTAGGGGCTCCAGTACGGGTAACTCACGTAGCTGTGGCAGTCGTAGCACAGGAACCGGGGATAGTCGTAATGCTGTTGCACGTAGTACGGCGTAATATCGTAATCCCAATCATTGTAACCGTCGGGCACGATACGTTGCGCCAGGTCGGTGAGGGCGACGTACGGATCGCCACGGACCCGTCCGTCGGTGATCAGCCGATAATCCCAGTGGTCCCTGCTCTGAATGCCGTCGTACACGAACGGGTCGGCCGAGGCGACGGCGAACAGGTA
>DASQAM010000244.1:0-11667 GCA_035635735.1 Gemmatimonadales bacterium
AGGCCCGTGATCGCGACCCGACGCGTCATGCGCCTATTTCCCCATCTTTTCGTGGAGGTACTGCAACGCCTGTCCCACCGTACGCAGCTTCTCGGCTTCCTCGTCCGGGATGTCGATGTCGAATTCCTTCTCGAAGGCCATAACCAGCTCCACCGTGTCGAGGCTGTCCGCGCCCAGGTCCTCCATGAAGCTCGCATCGGAGGTGAGCTTGTCGCGCTCCACCCCCAGCTCCTCGACGATGATGTCTTTGACCTTCTCCTCGAGCTGCTTCATGTCCATTGCCATGGGTGCCCTCAATGGGGTGTGGGAAAAAGATCACAGCACCATCCCGCCGTCGACGACCAGCACCTGACCCGTAATGTAGCTCGCGAAGTCGGACGCGAGAAAGAGCACCGCCGCGGCGACATCCGACCCCTGCCCCAGCCGGCCCAGCGGGATTGCCGCCAGCAGGGCCGCCCGCGCGTCGCCGTGGATGGCACGGGTGAGCTCCGTATCGATGAACCCCGGGGCCACCGCGTTCACCAGGACGTTGCGGGAGGCCAGCTCCTTGGAAACGGACTTGGTGAAACCGATCAGACCAGCCTTGGACGCGGTGTAGTTCGACTGGCCCTTGTTCCCATAGATGCCCACCACGCTGGTGATGTTGACGATCCGCCCCCAGCGGCGCTTGATCATCCCCCGGGCCGCGTGCTTGGTGACCAGGAACGCGCCTTTCAAATTCGTGTCGACGACGGTATCCCAATCGTCCTCGCCGATCCGGAACAGCAGGTTGTCGCGCGTCGTCCCGGCGTTGTTCACGACGACGTCGATGCGCCCGAAGTCCTGCTCCACCGCGGCGATGGTCGTTTCCACTTGGGCGGCATCGGCTACGTCGCACCCATAGCCCCGCGCCGCGCCGTTGCTCAGCGCATGCGCGGTCGCCTGGGCCTTGGCGGCGTCGCGCCCTAGGATGGCCACGCGCGCGCCCGCCACGGCGAGGGCCTGCGCGATCGCGTGCCCGATGCCCCGGCTCCCGCCCGTGACCACGGAGACCTTCCCGGCCAGGTCGATCTTCATGCCGCCTCTAGGAACGTCGCCACGTCGTCCGCGGTGCCCAGGCTGGTCACGCTTGCGTCCGGGACGATGCGCCGCAGCAAGCCCGCGAGCACGTTCCCCGGACCCACTTCAATGAACCGCGCGCCCGCGCCGGCGAGCTCGGCGGCCCGCTCCATGCATGCGACCCACCGGACGGGAGCGGTGAGCTGGTCGGCGAGCAGGCGACGGGCCCGCGTCGCGTTGCGCACGGGTTCGGCCGTCGCGTTCGCAATCACCGGGAACGCCGGATCTTGGAAGGGCGCACGCTCGAGCGCCAGGCGCAAGTGGTTCGCCGCCGGAGCCATGAGGGATGAGTGGAACGCACCGATCACCTTGAGTGGCACCACGCGCTTGGCTCCGCGCGCCTTGCACTCCGCCCCGGCATTCGCCACGGCGTCGGGATCGCCTGAAATCACGGTTTGGTCGGGCGCGTTCAGATTCGCGGCCACCACTACGGCGCCCCCGCTGGACGCCGCGCGGCATGCCTCCTCGACTTGCGCCGTCGCGAGGCCGAGCACAGCCGCCATGGTCCCCGGGCGCTCCGTGCCCGCCTGCTGCATCAGCTCGCCGCGCCGGCGCACCAGGGCGGCCGCGTCGGTCGACGCGAGCGCGCCGGCCGCGATGTAAGCGGAATATTCGCCGACCGAGTGCCCGGCCGCCGCGACGGCGGCGCCGTCGATCGCAGGCCCCACGACGGCGAATACCGCCGCGCTATGCGCGAGGATCGCCGGCTGCGCGTTCTGGGTCGCCGTGAGGTCGTTCTCGGGCCCGTCGGACATCAGACGACTCAGGGGGAAGCCGAGGGTCTCGTCGATCGCCTGAAGTGTGCGCCGCGCCTCCGGGAACCGTTCGGCCAGGTCTTTGGCCATCCCGACTTTTTGCGCTCCCTGTCCAGGGCAGAGCCAAACCGTGTGCTTCGGGGCTACCACTGCAGCACCAGGCTCGCCCAGGTGAACCCCGCGCCGAATGCGCAGAACATCACCTTCATGCCCGGTGTGAGTCGACCACAGCGCACCGCCTCGTCGAGCGCGATCGCGACCGACGCGGCGGATGTGTTGCCGTACCGGTCGACGTTCACGTACACCTTGTCCATCGGCATCCCCGCGTGCTTGGCGGTCGCTTCGATGATCCGGATATTCGCCTGGTGGGGGATCAGCAAGTCGATGTCCGCGCCGGTGAGACCGGCGCGCTCGAGCGCCTTGTCACAGGCGTCGGCCATCGACAGCACCGCGGCCTTGAACACCTCGCGCCCCGCCATCTGGATGAAGTAGGAATGGTCGGTGAGCAGGGCGGCATCGGGCGGGTGCGCGGCGCCGCCGCCGGGCCGGTACAAGAGCTCCGCCAGCGTGCCGTCGGATTTCAGGTAGCTCGACAGGATGCCCCGCTTGCCGGCGCTCTTGCGCACCAGGGTCGCGCCGGCCCCGTCGCCGAACAGCACGGCCGTGGCGCGGTCGGTCCAATCCATGATCGAGGTGAGCTTCTCGGAGGCGACGACGAGCACCTGTTCCGCTTGCTCGGAGGCCACGAGCCCTTCGGCGACGCTGAGCGCATACAGGAAGCCGGTGCACGCGGCTTGGATGTCGAACGCCGCGGCGTACTTGGCGCCCAGCAGGGCTTGAAGATCGCAGGCCTGTGAGGGGAGCAGCCGGTCGGGCGAGCAGGTGGCCACGACGAGGGCGTCGATATCGAGGGGGGTGAGGCCGGTTTCCTGCAGCACCTGCTCGGCGGCCGCCTTGCCCATGCAGGCATTGGATTCGTCGGGCCCGGCCACACGGCGCTCGCGGATCCCGGTGCGCTCGCGGATCCACTGGTCCGAAGTATCGAGGATCTCCGAGAACTCGTCGTTCGTCATCACGCGCTTGGGCGTGTAACGACCGGTTCCCACGAGCTCCGCGATCGGGCGCTTCACCGGGCGGCGCCCCCCCCTCCGGCGGCCAGCTCGGCGCCGATGTCCTGGTCGAGATCGCTTTCCACCATGTGCGCCGCGACTCGCACGGCGTTCATGATGGCGCGCGCGGGCGAGGCGCCGTGACAGATGATCACCACGCCTTTCACGCCCAGGAGCGGAGCGCCGCCGTACTCGGAATAGTCGAGAAACTTGAAGAGCTGCTTGGCTTCCGGCCGGCCCAGCACGTCGGGGAACGCCTGCTTCATCATGCCCATGAACATCCGGCCGGCGGACTCGTAGAACTTGAGGACCACGTTGCCTACGAAGCCGTCGCACACGACGACGTCGATCCGTCCCTTCTTGCACTGCCCGGCCAGGATGTCGCGGCCCTCGACGTTGCCGACGTACTTGATGCTCGGCGTCTGCATGAGGAGCTGGTGCGCTTCCTTGACCACCGCGTTGCCCTTTTCGTCCTCTTCACCGACGTTCAGGAGGCCGACACCCGGCTGCGGTCGGTCCAACACGTCGCGGACATAGACCGAGCCGAGGTGCGCGAAGCCGACCAGCTCGCGGGCGTCGCAGTCCACGTTGGCGCCTCCGTCGATGACCAGCACCGGATGGACCGCAGTCGGGAACAGCGGGCCGATCGCCGCCCGCTGCACCCCCTCGTGCAGGCGCAGCAGCAGCGTCGCGGCGGCCATCACGGCCCCGGTGTTACCTGCCGAGATGAAGGCGTCCGATTTTTCCTGTTTCTGCAGCCCGAGTCCGACCGCAATGGACGACCGCGGCTTGCTCTTCACGGCGGCGAGCGGCTTTTCGCCCATGCCCACGACTTCCGGCGCCTCGACGATCTCGAGCCGGCTGCGATCGACATCCCCCTGAGCCTTGAGCGCCGCCTCGATGTCGGCGGTCCGCCCCACCAGCTGGATTCGGAAGCCCGGCGGGAGCTCGCGCAGCGCCAGCACCGCTCCTTCAACTTCTACGCGCGGCGCGTTGTCGCCACCCATCGCATCCAGCGCGATCCGAATCACCGTCAGGCGTCCTCGACCGGTACGCGCTGTTCGTCCCGGTAATAGCCACAGGTCGGACAGACCCGGTGGGGGCGCTTCAGGTCGCCGCAGCGCGGACAGGGTTGGAGCGCGATCGGGGCCGCCTTATAGTGCGTGCGGCGCGCACGCTTCTTCCGCTTGGAAGTCCTTCGTTTCGGTACGGCCATGTAATCGTCCTTTTCAGTCGCGGAGCTTGTCTTTGAGAGCGGCCAGCCCCTTCCAGCGCTGGTCCTCGGCCGGTGGGCAGCCACACGGGCCTGCGTTCAAATCTTTGCCGCAGCGCGGGCACAGGCCGCGGCAGTCGTCCCGGCACACCACCCACCGGGGCACGGCGAGCATCAGCTCCTCCCGCACCGCGGGCCGGAGATCGATCTCGGTCGCCTCGGGCTCCAGCGGGTACGAGCTCGGGTCCTCCAGGGCGTCCGGATCCGCGGAGAAAAGCGCGTCGATGGTCGCCACGACCGGTACAGGGACAGGCACGAGACAGCGCCGGCACTGCCCGGCCAAGCGGGTGGTGAGCGAACCGCGCCAGTAGAATCGCCCTTCCCCGGCGGCATGCAAACGGCCTGCCACGCGCACCGGCTCAGCCAGTACGACGTCGAGGCCCTCAAACAGGGGATCATTCCCTGCGAGCTGGCCCTGCGTTTCGACCGGACCGCGGGCGAGCTCCCGCAGGTCTACCTGTAACATGAGCAACCGAAGCTAAACCCTTGTGGGACTTGCGTCAAGCGAACTGGTACCGACTGCCCCAAAGGTCTCGCAGCTCGCCTTCCGGGAAGAAAAACGCCACCTCGCGGGCGGCTGTTTCCGGGGCATCCGAGGCGTGGATTGCGTTCCGCTCCTTGGATTCGGCATAGAGCTTTCGTACCGTGCCGGGCTTCGCCTCGGCGGGGTCGGTCGCTCCGATCACCTCCCGCAGACGCGTGACGGCGTCGTCGTGCTCGAGCGCGAGCGCCAGGGCGGGCCCGGACGTCATGAAGGTCACCAGCGAGCGGTAAAAGGGACGCTCCCGGTGCACTTCGTAGAAGGCCTCGGCCTGAGCGGTGCTGAGCTTGATGAGTCGGGCGGCACGAACGGCGAACCCCGCGGCTTCGAGGTGCGCGACGATCTTTCCCGCGAGGGCTCGCTTGAGGGCGTCGGGCTTGATGATGGCGAGTGTGAGCATGTGAAGGGGCTAGGGGCTAAGGGGCTAAGGGGCTAAGGGGCGATGAGGCGGCGGACCACGTCGGCGCGGGTTAGGAACCCGACGACTAAGCCCTCCCGTACGACCGGGAAGCGGTCGACGTCTTTCGAGCTCATGAGGTTGGCCACATCCGCGAGCGTTTGGTCCTCTGCGAGACAGAGGACGGACCGCGCCATCGCCTCCCTCGCCAGGATGAGCTGCGGATCGGCCGAGCCGCGCTGCAGCTGGGAGCGCGTGGGTGCGTGAAATTCTCCCGTCTTGGTGCGCTGCACGAAGTGGGGGATCAGGAAGCGCAATAACTCGCGATGGGTGATCATCCCGATGAGCGAGCCGCCGTCGTCCACCACGGGCAAGGCACGGATGTCGTGCTCCACCATGAGGCGGGCGACATCGCCCAACGTGCGCTCCGGCCCGACGGTAATCGCCTGGGCGGTCATAACGTCCCGCACCGTGAGCTGACTCGGCAGCTCCACCGCGTCGAGCGCCGCGAGCGCCACGACCTGCTCCGGCGTGCGCGCCGCGAGCAGCGCGAGCACGGTATCGGGATGCGCCAGCGTACGGGCGAATGCCCCCACGACCTGGAGGTAGAGGGCGGCGTCGCGGATCGGCGCCAAGATGAAGATCACGACCCGCGCGGTGCGGTGGGGATCCTTTTCCCAGCGGATCGGGGTGGCGGAGATGCCGACGGCGGTCACGAGGCCCCGCACTGCCTCGGTGCGGAAGTGGGGCAGAAACGCGTGCTCCCCGACGCTCACCATGTCCTCGGGCCAGGTGTGCCGGATCACCGCGTTGAGGCGCTGCGGGTCGGCCACCGCGCCCGATTCGATGAGACGCTCGGCCAGCCGCTCCGTGGCTTCTTTGACGGTGGCGGCGCGGAGTGGCACGATGATGTGCTCGGCCTTGAGCACGTCGCGCAGCTTCATAGCCGCTCTTTCAGGAGCGGCACGACATCGGCCGGGCGCTTCATGACCGCGATGCCCGCCCGCGCGAACGCGGCCATTTTCTCGGCGGCGGTGCCGCTCGATCCCGAGATGATCGCGCCGGCGTGGCCCATGCGGCGGCCCGGCGGTGCCGTTTGCCCCGCGATGAAGCCGACCACGGGCTTCGTCATCGCTTGCTGCACGAAGTCGGCGGCGTGCTGCTCGTCGATGCCCCCGATCTCGCCGATCATGACGACCGCATCCGTGTCCGGGTCGGCCTGAAAGGCGGAGAGGCAGTGGATGAAGTTGGTGCCGATGAGCGGATCCCCGCCGATCCCGACGCAGGTGGACTGCCCCAACCCCTGCGTCGACAGCTGGTGCACGATCTCGTAGGTGAGCGTGCCGCTGCGCGACACCACGCCCACCCGGCCGGGCCGGCAGATGTTGCCGGGGATGATCCCGACCTTGCTCTTGCCCGGGGAGATGAGCCCGGGGCAGTTGGGACCGATCAGGCGCGCGCCGCGCTCGTGCAGATACGGCAGGACGCGCGTCATGTCCAGCACCGGGATGCCCTCCGTGATGCACACGATGAGCGGAATGCCGGCGTCCGCAGCCTCGAAGATCGCCGAGGCGGCGACCGCGGCCGGGACGTAGATCACGGATGTGTTCGCCTCGGTCTCGCGTACCGCGGCGGCGACGGTGTCGAACACCGGGACCACGCCGTCGAACAGCTGCCCGCCTTTGCCGGGTGTGACACCCGCCACCACCTTGGTGCCGTAGCCGATCATCTGCCGCGTGTGGAACGATCCGTCGCGGCCAGTAATGCCCTGCACCACCAGGCGGGTCAGCTGATCGATGAAGACGCTCACGCGGCCTTCGCCTTGGCGACCGCTTGCTTCACCGCTTCGTCCATGTCGGTGAGCGCGGGGAAGCCCGCCTGAGTGAGGATCTGTACCGCAAGCTCCTCGTTGGTGCCGGTGAGCCGGATGACGAGCGGCACCTTGAGCGGAAACTGGCGCGTGGCCTGAACGATGCCGTTGGCTACGTCGTCGCAGCGGGTGATGCCCCCGAAGATGTTGAACAGAATGGCGCGAACGCTCGGATCCGCCGTGATGATCTGGAGGGCCGTGACCACTTTTTGAGGGTTCGAGCTCCCGCCGATGTCGAGGAAGTTGGCCGGCTCTCCGCCGTAGTACTTCACGAGATCCATGGTCGCCATCGCGAGCCCGGCCCCGTTCACGCAACAGCCGACGGCGCCGTCGAGCTTGATGAAGGTGAGCCCCGCCTCGCGCGCCGCGACCTCCGAGGGCGCTTCGGCGCTCGCGTCGCGCAGCGCGGCGATCTCCGGGTGGCGGTCCAGCTCGTTGTCGTCCACCACGATCTTGGCGTCGAGGGCGGCGACCGCACCCTCGCGCGTGGTGACGAGCGGGTTGATCTCGGCCAGCGACGCGCCCACGGCGTAGAAGGCCGCATACAGGCGTTGCATGATATCCGCCGCGGCGCGCGCCTGCGCGATGTCGCGGTAGAGCTGCAACGCGAGCCCCAGCGCCTGATGGGCGAGCAGGCCATAGCGCGGGTCAACCACCAGCCGATGGATCTTCTCCGGTGTCTTGGCGGCGACCTCTTCGATGTCGATGCCGCCCGCGGCGCTCACGATCAGCACCGGGCGCTGCGAGGTTCGGTCGACGATGACGCCCACGTAGCTCTCGGACGCAATGTCGGCGGCGGGCGTCACGAGCACGCGGCGCACCGGGAGACCCTTGATGGTCATGCCCAGGATCTTGGCGGCGTGGGCGGCGGCTTCCGCCGGATTCGCGGCGAGCTTCACGCCGCCCGCCTTGCCCCGTCCGCCGGCGTGCACTTGGGCCTTCACCACGACGGGGCCCGCCCCGAGCCGTGTGGCAATCGCGCGGGCTTCGTCCGCCGTCGTCGCGACCTCTCCCGGAGGCACCGGGATGCCGTGCCGTCGCAGGATATCGCGCGCCTGGTACTCGTGGAGGTTCACGCTCCGTCCCTCGTGATGGTGGTGCCGGCATCGCCCTGCAACGCCGCGAGCCCCTGCGCCAGCTCGGCGATGATGGCGCGCTGCGGACCCGGACGCGCGCGCACGAAGTCCGCCGCCGCTTCGACCTTGGGACGCATGCTGCCGGTGCCCAGCTCCTTCCCGGCGAGCAAGTGGTCCGCCTGACCGAGGCTCAGACGGCGGATTGCCTTTTGCTGCGGCGTGCCGTAGGCGTGGTACACGGCGTCCACATTGGTGAGAATCAGCAGTACGTCAGCCGCGATCTCCCGCCCGAGGATCGCCGCCACGCGGTCCTTGTCGGCCACAGCGTCGAGGCCCTCGAGCCGCAGGTTCGGGTCGTCGTATACAGGGGGCCCGCCGCCGCCACACGCCACTACGATGTGGCCTGCGGCGACCAAATGGTGAATCATATCGCGCTCGACCACGGCGCTGGGCCTCGGGCTCGGGGCGAGCCGGCGCCAGCGGCCCGGCTGCTCTTCCTTCACGGGAACGCCCCGCGTCTGGAGTCGGGCCACGCGCACCGGGTCGAGGGCGTGGCCGATCGGCTTTGTGGGACTGCGCAGGTTCGGGTCGTGCGGATCGCACAGCGTCTGGGTAATCAACGTGACAACCTGCCGCTCGACCCCGGCGCGCGCCAGCGCGTTTTGCAGCGACTGCTGGATCATGTACCCCATCCAACCCGCGGTCGCGGCGACGAGCACGCCCAGCGGAAGCGGCTCCACCTGATCGGCGGCGATTTCGTTGCGAGCCAACTCGTCTCCCACCTGCGGACCGTTGCCGTGGACGAGGGCGATGCGCCACCCCTCACGCGCCAGATCCACGATCGGTGCGAGGCTCGCCCGGGTGTGGCGGAACTGGTTGGAGATGGTGGGCCGCTCCCCGGGCGGAGCGACGGCGTTGCCGCCGAGCGCGACCACGATGGTACCGTGGTTCACGGCGGGGCAACCTAGCGGCGCTCGGGGGCGGGAGCAAGCTTGCGGCGCCCCAGGCCGAGCAGTTCCTTCAACTGGGCATACAACTGGCCGAACCGCTCCAGGTCGCCGGCGGCGAGGGCCGCGTCGGCCCGCGCCGCGAGCCGTTGTGCCTGTCGCCAGCGCGCGGCGAGCGCCGTATCGGCGGGCGCGGGCGCGTTGCCTCCCGAGGCGAGCAGGTTGCGGAGCGCGGCGCCCACGCTCCTGCCCTGCCCGCGGTGCTCTCCCCACGAGAGGAACACGGTGTCGATCCCGGTGGGCGCGCTGGCGGCGGCCGACTGGCTGAAGAGCGCCTGCTCGAAGAAGAGGGCGCGGGCCGCGTTCCAGAGTCTGGGCACGCCGGGCGCGGTCGTGTTGGGGGAGCCGACGAGCACGGGCGGCAGGCGCGGGGCCGGGTTCGGCCGCCACACCGACAGGCGTGGCCCGTCGGGTGTCATGGTCGCCGTCACGAGCGCGGCGAGCGTGCTTCCGGCTTCGAACGCTTGGCCCATCCAGACGCGGGGTGCGTCCGGCGCCCCCTCGATAGTTGGGGCCACGACCTCGAACGGCTCTCTCGGTCGCCGACCCCAAATCGTGGTGTCGCTGCGCCACCGCTCCGCGAGAGCCGTCGCCGTGCGGAACGTTCGCGCGGGGAATGGGAGCTGCGTGCGCAGAGCCCGCGGCAGGCTGTCGAGCGGTCGGATCAACGGCGCAAGCAACCTCGCCCACGCGGCCGCGAGCGAGTCGGCACCCGGAGCGAGGTACAACCGTGTGTCACCGCTGGCGGCGTTCACCGTACCGAGCAGACCCGCGCGCAGGTAGCGCAGCGAATCGCCCACGCCTCCCCCGTCGGCCACCGGCTGCGCCAGCGGGAACGCGTCCCCTTCGAGATACCCGTACGCCACCCACCACAGGGCGCTGTCGGCCAGTACGGGAACGGCGTCGGCGAACGAAGCGAACGGGGCCAGCCGCGCCAGCCGCTGCGGCACGTCCCGTCGCCACAGGAGCACCAAGCCGTCGGTCTCGCGGCGGGCCAGCGCGGGGCTCTGCAGGGCCCAGGCGAGGGCCGTTCGGCGCCACCACCCCTCCAACTCGATTCCCGAGTGGCGCAGCGCCGGCCAGCTGTCGGGGGCGGCGACCGCGAAGTCCGTGAATCGCGGGCCGAACCAGGTGGTGGAGTCGCGCGTCGCGACCGCCGCGAACGCGAGGAGCGTGTCGTCCTCCACGGCCGCGACCGGCCGCCCGACCCGGGCCAGCGGGCCGCGGTGCATCACGGCCCAGCCGGGTGGGGGCTGCTGCAGCCCGACGCTGTCCACGTCCGGCCTGAGCACGACGAGCCACGTGGCTCTTCCGTCGCCGGATGAGTGCGGCCAGAGCCCCGCGGCCGCGGGTGTCGATTGCGGGCGAACGAACTCCCGTCGCGACGCGGTCGCGGCGAGAACCCGCTGGAGGTCCCAGATGGGCACCGCCGTCGTCGCCGCCTCGGGGCTCGGGAACCCCGGTGGTGCGCGGTCGTCGAGCGTCGTGACCCCGAACGCGAGCCCTTCGAGCCGTCGGCGCTGGGCCGCGAGGGCCGTGTCAGAATCGGCGCCACCGCGCCCGCGCGTGGCGGCGGGAGAGCCCGCCAGCGAGCCGGGAATGAGGACGAATCCCAGCAGCGACGCGGCGAGCAGTGCGCCCCAGGCGGTGACGAGCAGGACCGGCCGTTCGCGCAGGCCCCACACCAGGCTCAGCACGGTGGTGGCGGCACCGACGCTCGCGACGATCGGCGCCGCGGCGAGACGCGCGTCGAGCGCGCGCCGTGCGATTGTCCCGTGCAGGCCCGCGACGGTCTCGGCGGGATCGAGGATCGCACCCCACGTGAGCGTCAGGGCGAGCAACGCCAGCAGCACACCGAGATGCGCCCGGGCATGCGCATTGGCGTACGGCAGCCAGCGACGGAACCGCAGCGACCCGATCCCCACGTACAGCAGGGCGACCACCAGGGTCGCGGTGCACACCGCCAGCAGGGCGAGGTCCAGCAGCCGCTGACTCCACGGCAGCTGTCCCAGGTAATAGCCCAGGTCCTTGTGAAGGACGGGGTCCGTGACGCCGAAGCTCGGCGGGCGCGACGCGAGCGCCGCCGGCATCCACCAGTCCCCCGTGCCGAGCGTGAGGAGGAATCCGAACACCAGACCGCACGCGATCGTGCCGGCGAGCAGCAAAGGCTGCGGGACCGCCTCGACGATCTCCAGGTCTCCGAGCCGACGCGACAGCTGCATCGAGCCGATGGAACGGTACACGAACAGCAGATTCGCGGTGGCCCACGCGACCGCCCCGATGAGCAACATCCCGGACACCAGCCGGCCGAAGTCCCGGGCCGTCAGATACGCGGTGCCGCCGGGGAGACTCGCGCCCCAGGCGCGTTCGGCGGTCTCGAGGGCGAGCCAGCGTCCCCCGACCAGCACCGCGACCAACAGTCCCACTCCGACGAGCAGCGCCCGGCGGCGGACGACGGGCTTCACGCGCCGGGGCTCTGGGCGGCGAGCCAGCTCTCGACTTCGGTCCGGTAGGAGGCGAGCGCCGCGTCGGTGGCCGCTT
>DASQAM010000245.1:0-3368 GCA_035635735.1 Gemmatimonadales bacterium
GTCGGGATTGAGCAGCATGTTGAGCGGGTCGGGCCAGCTCTCCCATTCCCCGCCCTGCTCGGCGTAGTTGTACCAGTTGAAGTAGCGGACCTTATACGGACAGTTGTTGGCGCAGTAGCGCGTCCCGACGCAGCGGTTGTAAACCTGCCCGTTCAACCCGTCGGGCGTGTGGTAGGCGGCATACACCGGACACACCGGCTCGCAGGGCGCGTTGCCGCACTGCTGGCACAGCATGGGCGTGACCACGGCGCCGACGGGACGACCTGCCTCACCGCCCGTGTAGTAGCGCTCGATGCGGAGCCAGCTCATCTGGCGGCGCCGGCTCACGAGCTCTTCACCCACGGTCGCGAGGTTGTTCTCGGCGTAGCAGGCGGTGACGCAGGCGGAGCAGCCGGTGCATTTGGCCAGGTCGATCGCCATCGCCCAGCGCGGATGCTCGCCAGCGTAGTTCCCGAGCGTTGCCTTCTCGTGTTGCGCCTCCGCCCAGGCCTCGAGCGCCTGGCGGGCAAATGCCGGCGTCTCTTCCTCGGCGAACGGGTGGGCGCCGCGCCTCAGCTCCCGCGCCTTCGCGAGCGGCAGCACCTCGATGATGCCACGCCCTTGCTCGCGGGCGTCGCCTTCGACGGTGGCGAGGCGGCGGTGGTCGCCGGTCTTCGTGACTCTGACGCCGACGGCGAACGCGCGCCCGCCGAAGTCCGTGGGCTGGTCGCTCAGCAGCTCAAACGCATTGAACGAGCGGTCCTTGGCATAGCGGCCGTACGCCTTGTGACCCTGACCGCTGGGGACCGCGAGCACGTCGGGTCGCACGCCCGGGGTGATCCACACCGGCGCGCGGACGGCACCGTGCGGGGACTCGAGCAGCAGGATGTCGCCGTTGGCGAGCTGTGATTTCGCCGCGGTCTCGGGATGCACCTCCACCCACCCGTGCCACGTGATCTTCGACACCGGGTCGGGCAGCTCCTGCAGCCACGGTTTGTTCGCTCCCCGGCCGTCGTGCAGCGCGATCGACGGGAAGACGATCAGCAAGCCCTGTTCCGGCGCGCCTTCCGACGCGGCCAAGCCGCCGAGCCGCTGCGCGAACCCGGGCGCGAGCCGCGGGCTCTGCACCGCCACGTCGGTGTACACGCCCCCGTGCTGCAAGGCGTCGCTCCAGAAGTCGTCGAATCCCCGGCCGCGTCCGTACCGCTGATGCAGCGTCCGCCACCGCGTTTGCAGGTAGTCCTTGAACGTGCTCGCGGTGCCGGAGGCTTGCAGGAGTATGTCACCGGTGTGGCGGGTGTTCGGAAACACGGGCTGCATCACCGGCTGCTGCAGCGCATACACGCCCACGCGCGGCCGCGAATCGTTCCACTGCTCGAGCGGATGGAGGTCCGGCAGAATCAGATCCGACGCGGCCGCCGTCTCGTCCAGGTAGGAGGAGAAGCTCACCTTGTACGCCACGCGGCCGAGCGCCTGGGAGAACGCGGCCGGCAGGGAGTGCGCCGGATTCGCGCCGTGGACGAGCAGCAACGCGACCTTCCCGGCGCTCATGTCCCCGACGAGGTCCGTCAATCGCTTGAACGATCCGCCCGCCTCGAGGGCGTGGTTGGGTCCGAACTTGACGGTCTTCCCCACCTGCCCCGCGACATAGTTCAGGAGGTTCACCGACGCCACGAGCACCTGCGCGCCGCTCCCGTAGTGCGTCGACATGCCCCCCGCCACGGCCAGCCCGCCCCGCGAGGCGGCGAACTCGCGAGCCAGCCGCCGGATATCGCGCGCCTCGATCCCCAGGAGCGTCGCCACCTGCTGGGGCGCGGGGAGCAACCGATCGAGACCGCGCGCGTCCGCCGGTGTGGAAGCCAGGCGCTCGGCCAGGATGACCTGCGCCATCCCGAGGGCCAGCATGAACTCCGTCCCGGGCTTGGCCGCGATCCACTCGTCCGCACTCATCCCGGTGAGCGACAGGCGCGGGGCGACGGAGACGAACTTGGCCATCGACCCGTCTCGTCCACCCTCGAAGGCGTGCGCGCGAGTGAACCCGTTCTGGTAGCCGACCGGGGACAGCCAGGTCTCCATGAAGTCGGCGCCGAAGGAGACGATGTAGCGGGCGTTGGCGAAGTCATACCACGGGATCGCCGATGTGCCGAAGGCGAGGCGGTTGCCCTCGCGCAACGCCTCGAAGGCGAACGGCTCATAGGTGACGTGGCGACCGCCCAGCTCCTTCATCCACGCGTCGACCAGCTCGCCGAACGATCCGCTCTCGAGCCCGGTCACGAAGGCGATCCCCTTGCCGCGGGCCTCCTTCACCTTCGCCTGCAGCCGGTTGATGGCGTCCTCCCACGAGAGTTTCTGCCACTCGCCGTTCGGACCGCGCACCATGGGATCGGTGACGCGGTCGGGATTGTAGAGTCCCTGGAGCCCGGCCTGGCCTCGCGAGCAGAGCCGCCCCTGGTTGATCGGCGACTCGGGATTCCCCTCGAGCTTGATCACGCGGCCTTCGCGGACCTTGGCGTGCAGCCCGCACCCCGCCGCGCATTCGCGGCAGGTGGTGGCGTAGTACGTGGCGATGCCGGGGACCTGATTCTCGGGCGGGACCGTGTAGGGAATGAGGTGCTCGGTCGGCTCGGCGTGGATGTCACAGGCCGACGCCGCCGCGGCGGCGCCGCCCGTCGCGCCCAGAACTGTCAGGAACCGTCTGCGGTCCATCGGTCGGGCCTCAGTAGTGACACAAGGTGCAGTCGCGCGAGACGTTGCGCTGCACGTGGCAGTTGACGCACCAACCCATCTTGAGCGTGGCGACTTGGTACACCTGCGGCATGCGACTCACGTCGCCATGGCACGTGCTGCAGCTCTCCGTCCCCAGAATCTTGATGTGGCGCTGGTGCGGGAAGCGCACGAAGCCCGGGAGGGCATGCACGCGCGTCCACACGGGCGGCTGTTTGTTGGCCCACGCGTCGCGCACCTTCTTGATCTCCGCCTTATGAGACTCGGTCGAGCCGCCGATCATCTGATGACAGCCGAAGCAGGTCTGCACCGCGGGGATCCCCGGCTCGCTCGATATGGTCACCGTACTGTGACAGTACAGGCAGGGGATCTGATCCTGACCGGCGTGGATGTCGTGACGGAAGAAGATGGGCTGGCGGGGACCCTCGAGCCGCCCCGTGTCGCTGATGACGGGAGCCTTGTACCCTGACGCAGACTGACCGGTTTGTGCCGCGGCCGGAAAGGCGATCGACAGGGCGATCGCGACACCGGCCCCGACCCTCCCACTCCTCTTCGTCATCCAGAGCGCTCGATGGCGAATGGTATCGGTCTGTGTTGTGAAACGGCTTGCGGGCGCCGGAATGTAGCGCCAGCGCGGAAGCGTACACAAGGCCTGCTTGTTGTAG
>DASQAM010000246.1:0-9861 GCA_035635735.1 Gemmatimonadales bacterium
CGCGAGCGTCCCGGCGATCATGGCGCGGAACCCGAGCCGGGCGAGATCGTGCTTGCGGTCCGGGACGAGCGCGCCGATGCCGCCGATCTGGATGCCCACCGAGCTGATATTGGCGAAGCCGCACAGCGCGAACGTGGCGATGGTGAACGACACGGGATCGAGCTGTGCTCTCATCGGCCCGAGCTGCGCGTAGGCGAGGAACTCGTTCAGCACCATGCGGGTGCCCAGCAACCCGCCGATCGCACCGGAGTCGTGCCACGGCACGCCCATCGCGAACGCGATGGGCCGGAAGACCCAGCCGAGCACGGTTTGGATGCTCTCCGGGAACCAGCTGACGTAGCCGTGCACCCAGCCGAATGCGCCGTTGAGCAACGCGACGAGGGCCACGAACGAGACCAGCATCGCGATGACGTTGAGCATCAAGTGCAGTCCGTCGGTGGTACCGCGCGCCGCCGCGTCCACGATGTTTACGTCGGTGCGCGGAATCTCTACCCGAACGCCGCCGAGGGTCTGCGGCGTCTCGGTTTCCGGCTCGATGATCTTCGCCATCATGATGGTACCGGGCGCCGTCATGATCACCGCGGTGAGCAGATGCCGCGCTTCGATGCCCATGGCGATATAGGCGGCCATGATCGACCCCGACACATGCGCCATCCCCGCGGTCATGACCGTCATGAGCTCGGAGCGGGTCATTCCCGGGAGAAACGGGCGGATCGTGAGCGGCGCCTCGGTCTGACCCATGAAGATCGAGGCGGCGACGTTGAGACTCTCGGCGCCGCTCGCCCCCATCACCTTGTTCATCAGCACCGCGAATGCCTTGACCACGAGCTGCATCACGCCCAGGTAATAGAGGATCGCGAACAGCGCCGAGACGAAGATGATGGCCGGGAGGACCTGAAAAGCGAAAATTAGACCGAGACTCGAATGCTGCTTCCCGATCTCGCCGAACACGAACGCGGATCCGACGTATGAGAAACTCAGAATCGTGGTGATCGCGTCTCCCAGAGTGCGAAACAACCTCTGGCCGAGTGGCACCAGGAGCACGAAGATCGCGAACGCGAGCTGCAGTCCCACTCCCCACGCCACCACGCGCCAACTGATGGCGCTCCGATTGCGCGACAGCGCGATGCCAATACCCAGAATGAGCGCGATGCCGAAGATCCCGGTGATCCGTTGCCCAAAGGAGCGGGGCGCCACCTGAGGTGCCTGCGGCGCGGCGGCCGGCGGAGCTTGATGCGTCGTGTCGGCCGTGGGCTGCTGGCGCACGGCTCCCTGCACTGTGTTCCACACGAATCGCGGCAGGGTGAACACGGCGAGGGCGCACACGAAGGCGACGCCGAAGGCGATGATGGTCCGGGGGGGGCGCAGCGACATCAGAGAGCCTCCAATTCGCTCTGCACACGGGACACCAACGCCACCTTCTCGAACTCCGGGAGAAACGCGCTCTCACACGCATTCAGCACCACGCGTGCGAGGTCCGCCTTGGTCAGGCCCAACACGCTCTGGGCCACGAAATACTCGTCGGTGAGCGAGATCCCGTCCACCACCCTGCCATCGGTGTTCAACGTCACGACCACGCCCTGGTCCAGATAACGCTTGAACGGATGTTCGGCGAGTGAGGCCACCGTGTGGGTGTGCACGTTCGAGGTAAGACACATCTCGAGCGGGATCTTCCGCTCGATGACGTACTCGAGCAATGCGGGGTCTTCCCCGAGTCGAGTACCATGACCGATCCGCTGGGCGCCGCACTGGTGCAGCGCCTGGTGGATGGACTGCGGGCCATCCCCTTCCCCGGCGTGGCAGGTGCACGCCATGCCGTGCTGCGCCGCGTACTCGAACGCGGCCGCGTGGTCGCGCGCCGGAAAACCCCGCTCGGCGCCCGCCAGGTCGAACGCTACGACGCCCGCCGTCCGGTAACCCGCCGCCGCGCGCGCCAGCTCCAGAGACTCCGCGGGAGCTCGCGTGCGGATACCGCACACGATCAGCCCGACCTTGGCGCCCGTCTCCGCTTCGCCGCGCTTGAGCCCGGCCAGCGGAGCCTCGATCGCCTGCGCCAGGCTGAGCGCGGGGCGGTGCAGCAGCGGCGAGTAGCGCACTTCCACATAGCGCAGCCCTTCCGCCGCCGCGTCCCGTACGAACTCGTAAGCGATCCGCTCGAGTGCCGCCGCCGTCTGCATGACCGACAGCGTAATCTCGTACTTCTTAAGGTACTCCTCGAGGTTCTTGGCGTGCTTGACGTACAACGCCTGGGCGAGGCCATCGGGTGTGTCCGCCGGGAGCCGGATCCCCTGCGCCCGCGCGAGCTCGAGCATCGTGGCGGGGCGGAGGCAGCCGTCCAGATGAACGTGCAGCTCCGCTTTCGGCCAGCGACGCAGCGCCTCCTTCGTGAGGCGGGGCGGCCCCTGGCGGGCGCTCACCACCACGCGGAAAATGGCGCCCCCCTCGCCCACCGGATCGCCCGCGTCCACCGGCCGGCCGACGCCGTCGGTCACGTACGCCACGCCGCGTCCCACGAGGTCGGCGAGCTCGCGGTCGAGCACCTCGACGGCGTCGCGCACCCTCGCCCCCGGCACCACGCTTACCGGCCGCTCGTTCACGAAGACACGGATCAGCGGCCACCTCCCACGCGATAGAAGCGGCGGTCGTCCGGGGCCTGAATCGGCTGGCGTAGCACCGCGAGGTACTGAATTAACGCATCGAGGTCGCTAACACCCACTTCACCCGACGGCGCGCCCACGAGCATCGTGTAGCCGCTGCCCCCGGCCGCGAGGAAATCGCTCACGGCCAGCGTGTAGGTCCGTCCGTCGTCCACGTCCTTGCCGTTGGCGAGGCGCACGTTCTTGAGCCGCCGCCCGGCGGGCTTGCCGGCGTCGTACCACACCACGATCCCGGCGACGTGCGCGTCGGGGCCGTCGCCCGTCAGCGCGTGCTCGAGCGCCTGCTTCAGCACCTTGCCCGATACCGCGAGGCGCATGAGCCGGTTCTGAAACGGCTCGACCCGATACAGGTCGCCGTACGTCGCGAGCCCGGCCGCGACGTCGGCGCGGATGCCGCCGTTGTTGACGAGGGCGACGTCGGACTTGGCGATGTTGCGCTGCGCGTCCGCGATGAGCCGGCCGAGCCCGTATTCGCCGCCCGTCCGCCGCAGCTCCGCTCCGAAGCGGGCCACTGCCCGGTCGGTGATCACGGAGACGGACGCCTGGCTCAAGCGCAGCGCGTCCACGAGCGTGGGGTCCAGGCGTATGCGATCTGCGAACGGCGTCTCGATGCGCGCTCGCACCTCGCGCCGCAGCGCGCCCGCTGCGGTCACCCGCACGAAGTCCACCACCGCGATACCCGCCCCGGACGAGCGCGCCTGCACGATCGGAATCCCGTTCACAACGGTATTGACGAGCGAGTGGGTATGGCCGCTCACGATCAGGTCTACGGAGCCCGAGTCGAGGCTCCGGGCCAGGTCGATGATCTCACCGTGGCAGGCGGCGGAACCGAGGGGCGTTGTCGCGCCGTCGCCGTCGCAGAACGCACCCACGTGCGCCAGAACGATGACGTAGTCGGCCGCGGCGCGCGCCTGCGGCAGCACGCGGCGCACCGCTTGCGCTTCATCGCCGAAGGCGAGCCCCCGCACGTTCCGCGGCGAGGTGGTCTCCGGCGTCGCCGGCAAGGCGAGCCCGATCACCGCGACCCGCACGCCGCCGCGCTCGATCACGCTGAACGGCTCCGCCCAGTCCGGGCGTGCGGTGCCGGCCGAATCGGTGATATTCGCCGCGACGAAACGATAGTGCGCGTCGGCCATCCGGGCGCGCAGCGTGTCCACGGTCCAGTCGAACTCGTGGTTCCCGATCGCCGCCGCATCGATCCCGAACGCGTTCAGGGCGGCGATCGCGGGTCGGCCGAAGTTGAAGTTGGAAACCGGTGTCCCTTGCATCTCGTCCCCGGCGTCGAGCCGGATCGTGGTGCAGAAACACCCCCGCGCGAGGCTGTCGAGCCAGGGCTTGAGCGCCGCCGCGCCGCCCACGGGCCGCCCCGCGGACCAGGGCCACACCTGCGGCTCGAGCGCCCCGTGGAAATCGTTGATCGCCAGCACGCGGAGCAGCGTGCTGTCGGGCCGCGGCACGACGACCGCGGACGGCGTGAACGCCTGGTGCAGGGCCGCGCGCGCTTCGGCCGGTCCCAGCGACCAGCTGGGCGAATACGCGCCCTGTGCGATCAGGCGCCCGCGCGTCCGGACCTCTGCGGCGAGCAGGTCCCGGATCGACTCGCCTCGGTCGTACACGACGCGGGCGCCCTGGAGCATGTTGTAGCCGCCGCCACCCGATTGACGGTAGCTGTTCAGCGCGAGCGTGAAGCTGTCCGCCGCGGCGACGGGGCGACCGCGGAACACGAGCCCGCGGATGCGCTGCCCCGGGACTTGCGTCAGGTCGATGGTGTACGTCACGCCGCTCACGACGTCGAAGTTGAAACCCGGCACGCTGTCGTTGATCAACGGCGCGCCCGTTTGATACGTGCGGAAGTAGCGCGCCGCCTGCTCCAGATAGGCCCTGAGCTGGCTCCCCGAGATGCGGACCGCGCGCAGCGTGTTCTCATAGGGGTACACCCCCGTCACGTCGCGCTCGCGCACCTCGCCTTCCGGAAGGCCTGCGCCCAGGTCGAAATCGGCCGCAGCCGAGAGATCGGCCCCCGCCCGGCGTCGCTGCACCTCGTTGATGAAGTCGAGGAGCGGGGTGTCCTCGGCGCGCCCATAGCGCGCGGAGAAACCCGGACCGGCGGTGCCGAGCGGGGTCGCCGCCCAGCCGCGGGCGCGTTCGTGCGCCGCCGTGAAGCGCCGCACGAACCGCGGCTGCTCGGGGACCGTGGCGAGGGGGATCAGCTCCGGGCGCATGGATACCACCCGGTACGCACCGGCCTCCTTGACGAGTGAGACGTGCACCGCCGCGAGGCTGAGCGCGAAGTTCCTGGGCTGGACGAAGTGGACGCCGTTCACGACGTAGTCGCGCATCTCCTTGTGGCTGTGTCCCACGATCACCAGGTCCGGTCGCGGTGCCGGGAGCGGGATGCTCGCGAGCCCGAGCGCCGCGTTTTCGGGGCCCACGCCCGCCGTGTCGTAGGACGACGGCTCGTTGAGGCCGCTATGGATGAGGACGACCTTGAGATCGACGCCGGCCAGATCCAGCCGACGCAGCGCCGATGGTGCGGTCTCAGCGATCGGCCGCACGCGGATACGACTGCCCAGCTGGCTCCGGTCCCACACCATCACGCCGGGCGTCGTGAGGCCGGTGATCCCGATCTTCACGCCGCCGCGCGTGACGACGATGTACGGAGGATAGACGAGCGTGTCGCTCGCGCCGCTGAAGATGTTGGCGGAGACGTAGTGGTACGTGGCGTCGCCCGTGGCGCGCGCCAGCACGGCCGTCCCGAAGTCGAACTCGTGGTTTCCGGGAGTGGCCGCGTCGTACTGCATCGCGTTGAACGCGTCCACCACCGGGTGGGGGCGTTGTGAATCGCGCTTGGCGAAGTATCCGGCAAACAGGTTGCCTTCGATCAGGTCGCCCGCGTCCACCAGCACGACTTGCTCCGGGTATTGGGCCCGCAGCGTCTCGATCACGGTGGCGGCGCGCGACAGTCCCCCGGGCGCCGCGGCGTCGCGCACGTAGTCCCAGCCAAGCACGCGGCCGTGCACATCCGTCGTGGCGACGATCACGACGTGGGCGGTATCGGAACCGGGGGGCGCGGCAGGGGGGACGGGTTGCTGCACGGCGAGCACCGTCAAGAGCAGATACATAGTGCGCTGAAAATTGCGGAGGGCGCGCGCGTTGCGCTACCTTGCACGACCTCTATGATCGAGTCGGAGAGCCACCGCATCCTCGTGGTCGACGACGAGCCCGACATCACGGCGCTCGTGGCCTACCACCTCGCCAAGGCCGGCTACCGGGTGATCACGGCGGCGAACGGGCGGGACGCGCTGCGCACGGCGCGGCACGAGCGGCCTGACTTGGTCGTGCTCGATCTGATGTTGCCGGGCGCGTCGGGTTACGACGTGCTCGCCGAGCTGCGTCGCCGCGAGGAAACGAAGGACCTGGGCGTCATCCTGCTCACGGCGCGCAAGGATGAGCCGGACCGCATCAAGGGCCTCTCGCTCGGCGCCGACGACTATCTCCCGAAACCGTTCTCTCCGCAGGAGCTCGTGCTGCGGGTCGGCGCCGTGTTGCGCCGCCTGGCGGCGCCGGCCGTCGCCGCTGGGGGCATCGTCACGGCCGGACCCATCGCGCTGGACCGCAGCGCACACCGGGTGACCGTCGATGCGGCGGAGATCGAGCTCACGGCCACCGAGTTCAAGCTGCTGCGCACCCTGATCGAGCGCGAAGGCCGCGTGCAGAGCCGCGCCCAGCTGCTCGAAACGGTGTGGCAGGCGCATCCCGACATCCAGACGCGCACGGTGGACATGCACGTGCAGCGGCTGCGGCAGAAACTCGGCAAGGCCGGCGATTGCATCGAAACGGTCCGAGGTGCAGGCTATCGGTTCCGCCGCCCGCCCACTGAGCTGCGCGGCCGCAAGCGCTCGTGAAGCTCGCGACGCGGCTGTTCGTCACGACGAGCTTGCTCGTGGCCGCCGCCGTCGGTGGGCTCACGATCGCCGCGGACCGGGTGCTCCGGGGCCACCTGGAGGACGAGATCGCCCGGGGCCTCGAGCGGGAAGCCCGCCTGGTGGCGGACCTCCTGCCGGCGGACTCCCTGCGCTGGCCCGAGTTCGCTCGCGAGCTCGGCGCCCGCGTCGGGCAACGCGTGACGCTGATCGACGCCAAGGGCACGGTCCGAGGGGACACCGAGTTCGACCGCGCTTCGTTGGATCGACTCGAGAACCACCTGCTGCGCACCGAGGTCCAGCAGGCGTTGTCCACGGGCGTGGGTCGCGCGGAGCGTCTCAGCGCGTCCACCAACGAGCGGCGGATGTACGTCGCGGTGCGCGGCGGCCCCGGCGGGCCCGCCATCGTCCGAGTCTCCACGACGCTCGCCGCCGTGGACGCGCAGGTCGAGGCCGTGCAGCGCACGGTGGCGCTCGCGGGGCTGGGTGCGATCCTCGCCGCCGGGGCGGTGGCCTGGCTGCTCTCCCGCGAGGTCGCCAAGCCGCTCGTTCAGCTCGGCGGCGCCGCCCGCGCGATCGCCGACGGCCGGCAGCCGGCGTTCCCCGACTCGAGCGTCCCCGAGGTCGCGCAGCACATCGTGGCGCTCCGCGCCATGCACGAGCAGCTCGACCAGCGCTTCACCGACCTGGTGCGCGAGCGCGAGGAGACCACGACCCTGATCGAGACCATGGCGGACGGCGTGGTGGCGGCAGACGCCCGCGGCACGATCGTCACCCTCAACCGCGCCGCCCGGCGCCTCCTGGGGTACGGGCCGGACGATCCGTTTCCCGCGCTCGCCGAGTTGTTCCACGAAAAAGCGGCGCGCGACCTGGTGGCGACCGTGCTCGCCGGGCATGAGGCCGAGCCGCATGAGCTCGAGCGCGGCGGGCGCACGCTGCTCGTCACCGGCCGCGCGCTCCCGAACGGGGGCGGGCTGCTCGTGATCCGTGACGTCACCGACTTGCGACGCCTGGAGGCCGTGCGCCGCGACTTCGTCGCCAACGTGTCCCACGAGCTCAAGACGCCGCTCACGTCCATCGCAGGGTACGCCGAAACGCTCGCGCTCGAGGCGACCCCGGGGACCCAGACCGAGCGCTTCGCCCGGCCCATCCTGAGTAACGCGCGCCGGATGCACCGGCTCGTGGACGACCTTCTTGATCTATCGCGCATCGAGTCGGGGCGCTGGCAGCCCGATCCGGGGCGGGTGGACGTGCGAGGGCTCGCCGAGGAAGCGTGGGCCGCGTTCGCCGACCGGGCGCGCGAGCGACAGATTCAGTTCACGGCGGCGACGGGCAACGTCCGCTCCGTCACGGCCGATTCGGAGGCGCTGCGGCAGGTGCTGACCAACCTGTTCGACAACGCCTTGCGTCACACGCCGCCAGGCGGCCGCATCACCGTCTCGCTCAAGCCAGCGCCCGGCGGCGTGACCGTCTCCGTTGCCGACACCGGCTCAGGGATCGCTCCGGAGCACCTGCCTCGCATCTTCGAGCGCTTCTATCGAGCCGATCCCGGCCGCTCGCGCGAAGAAGGCGGCACCGGACTCGGCCTCGCAATCGTGAAGCACCTGGTAGAGGCGCACGGCGGGCGCGTGGAAGCGCACAGCATGCTCGGCCGGGGCACCACCATCCGAATGTTCTTTCCCGAGGCAGCAGTAGCGGCCTGATCGGGCGTTACCAATTCGTCACATGCTCGTAACCGGGGCTTGACCCCCGACGTGCATCGTCCTGGCGTGCGCATCGGGTTGGTGTCCGATACTTACACCCCACAGGTCAACGGGGTGACGACCGTGGTCCGCCGCATCGTTTCGCTGCTGCGCGCGCAGGGCCACGAGACTCTTGTCATCGCTTCCCGGTACCCGACCAGCGCCACGCCTCCGGACCTGCGCGAGCTGCGGATCCCATCGCTCGCTTTCCCGCTGTACCCGGACATCCGCCTGTCGCTACCGCCCTTCCGCCAGGTCGCCGATTTCTTCGACGCCGCGCCGCCGGATCTCGTGCACATGCACACCGAGGGCGCGCTGGGGCTCGCGGGGCGCCGTTGGGCGCTGCGGCGAGGAGTGCCGCTGGTCACCACGTTCCACACGAACTTTCCAGAATACAGTCGCCACTACGGCGTCGGATTCCTGGAGCCGCTGGTGTGGCGCTGGCTGCGGTGGTTTCACCGTCCGGCCCGCGTGACCTTCACGCCGGGGCAAGCGGTGCGTGACGATCTGGTCCGGCGGGGGCTCCCGCATGCGACCCTGTGGGGACGCGGCGTGGACCCGCACTTCTTCCACCCGGGCCGGCGCGACCACTCCTGGCGTCGCTGGCTCGCGGGCGGCGACGACACCGTGATCGTACTGCATGTCGGTCGACTCGCCCACGAGAAGAACTTGGGAGTCTTGATCGAGGCCTGGCGCCAGACCTACGACGCACTGGGCCAGCGCGCCACGTTCGTCGTGGCGGGGGAAGGCCCCGAGGCGCGGCGCATCGAGTCTCGCCTGCCGTTCGTCCGGCTCCTTGGGTTTCTCCCGCGGGAAGACCTCGCCACGCTGTATGCCAGCGCGGATGTGAGCGTGTTTCCATCGCACACCGAGACCTGCGGGCTGGTCGCGCTCGAGGCGATGGCGTCCGGCTCGGCGGTGATCGCGGCCGACGCGGGGGGGTTCCGGGAAAGCATCCAGGCCGGCACCACAGGGCTGCTCGTGCCGGCGCACGAGCCGCAGGGGTACCGCGACGCGATCGTCGCGCTCGCGGGCGACCCTGCCGGCCGGTTCGCCCTCGCGGCCGCCGCCCGAGACTACGCGTTGAGTCGCGACGTGGCGCGCGAGAACGCCGAGCTGCTCGACTGCTACACCGCGCTGACTGATGGTGCCCAAGGACGGAGGAGCACCACGTGCGCCGCCTAGTGATCGTTCTCGCCGACGGCCTTCGCCCGGACGCCGCTTCGCCCAGCGTGATGCCGTCGCTCGATGCGCTCGGCCGGGTCTACACGCTCGCCCGGCGCGCCCGCACGGTGCGACCCAGCACCACGGTGGCGGCGCTCGCGTCGCTCGCCACGGGCGTCGGGCCTGACACGCACCGGCTCATCGAGCCCGGGCTCCAGTTCGTTCCGCGGCTCCACTCCAGCCGGCCCGTGTCGCGCGTGCTGGCCCGCGCCGGGATCCCACCCGACATCGTGACCGCCGATCTCGGGCCCGCCGCGCTGCCCGTGGCGCGGGCGCTCGCCTCGACGGCAGGCGCGCGGCGACTCATCGCCAAGG
>DASQAM010000247.1:0-10336 GCA_035635735.1 Gemmatimonadales bacterium
CGCGCGAGGTCCGCGACGAGCAGGGGAAGCCGGTACGGTTCGCGCGGAACCACGTCCCGGAGGAGCACTGGGTCGTCGTGGAGGACGCGCATCCCGCGATCGTGGAGCGGTGCACGTTCGAGACCACGCGGCGTCGGCTCGCCGAGAAGGCGAAGCCGCGTAGATGGTCCACGTCGGTCGAGCCGTTCGTGCTCTCCGGCCTGATGCGGTGCGCCACCTGCGGCGACGTGCTCGTGGGCGGCGGTGGCACGAGGTTCGGCGCCGGTGATCCAGGGGCCACCAGATTCTACCGCTGCCGCAACAGCAACGGGGACGCCGCGACGTGCGTCAAGCCCATGCTCACGATCAACCAGCGGCTGATCGAGCGCGAGGTGATCGGCCGCGTGAGCGCGCACGTAAGCCAACTCGTGAAGTCGGGGAAGCTGGCGCAGCTGCTCGACGAGCGGCTCCACCTGGGTGCGGAAACTCAGGTGGAAGAGGCTCTCGGCCGCGAGCTGCAGGGACTCGAAGCCAAGCGTCGCACGATCGTCGAGAAGATCGCCGAGGGTGTTATCACTGATAACGATGCACGCGAGACCCTGGCCACGATCAAGACGCGGCTCAAGACGGTCGGCGCCGAACTGCAGGCCGCGAAGATCAAGCCCACACGGTCGGATCAGAAAGCCGAGAAGGCGCGGCTGCTGAAGTTGGCCGCCGACTTCCCCGCCTTGATCAAGAAGGTCCCGGTGCCAGTCGCCCGCGAGCTGCTGTCGTACTGGGTCGAGGGCGTCACGCTCGACAAGCGCGGGCGGGTCGGCACGCTCACGCTGCGGCGGGTGCCCGCGAGCAGCTCTAGTAGCGGGAACCAGGTCCCCCGGGGAGCGGCAAGACGATGCTCGCCCGGCGGCTCCCCACCATCCTGCCGCAGATGAGTCTCGACGAGGCGCTCGAGACCACGAAGATCCACTCCGTGGCGGGCGTGCTGCCGGTCGGCGAGTCGCTCGTGGCGCGGCGGCCGTTCCGCGCGCCGCATCACACGATCTCGGACGCAGGGCTGATCGGCGGCGGCTCCTACCCGCGGCCGGGCGAAGTGAGCCTGGCGCACGGCGGCGTGCTGTTCCTGGACGAGTTGCCCGAGTTCCGCAAGAACGTCCTCGAGGTGCTGCGCCAGCCGATGGAGGACGGCGTCGTGACGATCGCCCGCGCCGCCATGAGCCTCACCTATCCGGCGCGCTTCATGCTCGCCGCGGCGATGAATCCGTGCCCCTGCGGGTACTTCGGCGATCCCCAGCACAACTGTGTCTGCGGGCCGCTGGGCGTGGAGCGCTACCTCGCCCGCGTCTCGGGACCCCTGCTCGACCGCATAGACATCCATCTCGAGGTGCCTGCCGTGAAATACCGCGCGCTCGCGGACCAGGGGAGCGGCGAGTCCAGTGAGGCCGTCCGGGAGCGGGTGGATCGGGCGCGGGCGGTGCAACGGGAGCGTTTCGCGAGCCGACCGGGCGTCTACGCTAACGCCCACATGGCGCCGCGGGACATCCGCATCTTCTGCCGCGTGTCGGACGGCGCCGACGCGTTGCTGCGCACAGCGATCACGCGGCTCGCGCTGTCCGCGCGGGCCTATCATCGGATTCTCAAGATCGCCCGTACCCTCGCCGATCTCGAGGGGGCGGCCGACCTCCAGCCGAAGCACGTGAGCGAGGCGATTCAGTACCGCAGCCTCGACCGGCGGGGGCTCGCATGAGTAAGGAGGGGGACAGTGGAAGCGTCGCACCGCGATCTCATTTTTGTCGAGCGCAAGCGATCGAATTATCTGTGGTGCTTGCACTGCGAGCGCGCCTACGAGCGTCAGAAATGGCGCACGGTGCGCGGCCTTCAGAGGTGCCCGTATTTGGATTGCGATGGGGATGCCGTTATCGACGCCATAGAGTGGGCCGTGATCCGTGACCACCACCCGGAGTATCCTGAGCGGCCGAGGTGGGGAGACGTGTACCACTGGGAATAGAGAGCCCGCGCACGTTTGACATGCTGAGAGCATGCTAGCATGTTATGCACATGTCCAAGATGATTCAAATCCGCAACGTTCCGGACGACCTGCACCGCACGCTGAAGGCGCGCGCGGCGACGGAGGGTATGTCGCTCTCCGATTATCTGTTGCGCGAGCTGCGGCAGGTGGCGGAGCAGCCAACGCCGGCCGAGTTCCTGGAACGGTTGCGACAGAGAGAGCCGGTGAAGCTGCGTGTGTCGCCGGCCGCCATCATTCGCGCGATGCGAGAAGGGCGGTGATCGTCCTCGACGCGTCGGTGGTCGTGGAGCTCCTGCTGGGCACGCAGGCCGCCGATTCACTCGCGGCCCGTATTCTCGGAGAAACGCCCTGGCACGCTCCGGCGGTACTGGATCTGGAGGTGGCCAACGCGATCCGGCGTTTGTGCACGATCCACGAGACTTCCAACGAACGCGGCTCGAGGGCTATCGGGGACTTGGGCACTCTACCCGTCCGTCGCTATCCGCATACCCCGCTCCTGGACCGGATCTGGCAGCTGCGACCGAATCTCACGGCGTACGACGCTGCCTACATCGCGTTGGCGGAGGCGCTCCGTGCGCCGCTGGTGACGCGGGATCGGCGACTCGCTCGGGCGAGCGGGCACCGGGCGCGAATTGATCTCGTCTAGCGCTCCCGGAACTGGCTGCCCACCGACGATCCCGGCATGACTGGCCACGCCCTCGGCACCCCGACTCTGCTCGGCCTCCCCTACGATGCGAGCTCCTCGTTTCTCAAGGGCACGGCGGCCGCACCGCCGCTGATCCGACAGGCGCTGCATTCCCCTGCCGGCAATCCCTGGACGGAGACGGGCGTCGATCTGGGGGCGGACGGTGCGCTCGGCGACGCGGGCGACGTACCGCTCGGCTCTTCCGCGGCGGACGCGCGGACCAAGATCGAAGAAGCGGTCCGCACGCTGCTCGAGGCGGGAGGGCGGCCGATCGCGCTCGGCGGCGACCATTCGGTCACCTACCCGATCGTGCGGGCCGTGAGATGGTTTCATCCGCGGCTCAGTATCCTGCACTTCGACGCCCATCCCGACCTGTACCCGGAATTCGAAGGCGACCGCTACTCCCACGCGTGTCCCTTTGCTCGCATCATGGAAGAGCGCTTGGCCAATCGACTGGTGCAGGTGGGCATCCGCACGCTGACCGCCGTCCAGCGCGTGCAAGCCGAGCGCTACGGCGTCGAGGTGATCGACATGCGCGCCTGGGTCGCGGGGCGGCGCCCCACGCTGCGCGAGCCCGTGTACGTCTCGATTGACCTCGACGCCTTCGATCCGGCGTTCGCGCCGGGAGTCTCGCACCGCGAGCCCGGTGGCCTCACGGTACGCGAAGTGCTGACGGTGCTCCAGGGGTTGAGCGTCCCGCTCGTCGCCGCCGACATCGTCGAGTTCAATCCCGCGGCGGACCCGAGCGGCATGACCGCCACCCTGTGTGCCAAGCTCGTGAAAGAGGTCGCCGGGAAGATGACTTGAACCCCGCTAGCTGGCGCCGTGCCGGGCCGCCCCCTACCTTGTCTCCGCACCCCACCACACCCACATGATCGACTGGTTCCAGACTCACCTCGGCATGAATCCCGAGCTACAGACAAAGCTGCTCGCGACCGTGGCGACGATCGTGGGCCTCTGGCTGCTGCGCCGGGTCGTCCTAGGGGTCGTGTACCGCCGCGTGCAGGACCCGTGGGGCCGCTACCGTTGGCGCAAAGGCGTGACCTACGTGCTGGTGGCGGTGGGTCTCGTGATCGTCGGTGGTCTGTGGTTCGAGGGCGGCGTGCGACCGCTCTTGGGGTTCCTCGGGTTTCTCGCGGCCGGGCTCGCCATCGCGCTCAAAGAGCCGTTGTCGAATCTCGCCGGGTGGGCCTTCATCATCTGGCGTCGTCCCTTCGAGGTGGGGGACCGGGTGCAGATCGGCCCCCATGCGGGGGACGTGATTGATCTCGGCTTGTTCCAGTTCACGCTCAATGAGATCGGCGCGTGGGTGCAGGCGGACCAGTCGAGCGGCCGGATCATCCACGTCCCGAATGGCAAGGTCTTCACCGATCCCGTCGCCAACTACAACAAGGGATTCCGCTACATCTGGAACGAGGTGCCGGTGGTCGTGACGTTCGAGAGCGACTGGAAAAAGGCGAAGCAGATCCTCGGGAAGATCGCGGTCAAGCACGCGGAGCACCTCACGGCGCAAGCGGAGCAGGAGCTGCTCGCCGCCTCCCAGCAATACCTCATCAACTACCGCAAGCTGACCCCGATCGTGTACACGAACGTCGTGGATTACGGCGTGCAGCTGACGATCCGCTACCTGATCGAGCCGCGCAAGCGGCGCGGCACCGAGCACGCGATCTGGGAAGACATCCTCACCGAGTTCGCAAACGCCCCGGATATCGATCTCGCGTACCACACGACGCGGGGGTTCAAGTACACTGAGGAAGGAAAACCGGCGCTTCGGGCGCCACGCGTCGAGCCGCACCGGGCCGATCTGGCGCCCGCGGACGAATGAGGCGCGCTACCGCTCCAACACTTCGTAATGCGTGACGGTCGGCTCCAGCTCGAGTAGATAATCCCGGTCCTCGGGATAGTAATGTGCCCGCTCGACATCGTCGCCGGCGAAGATCCGAATCGCGTCCATGGAATCCCAGAACGAGATGAACAGGAAGTGCGTCTCGTCGCCCACGGTCCGTCGCAGCACTTCGACGCCGCGGTTCCCAGACGTCGCCCGGCATTCCGTCACGCCCGTCCGGCGCAGATAGGCGGCGTAGTCATCGCCTTTCGCGGCCGGCACCGCGCCGTGCCACAGTCGCGCGATCAGCGGACGCCTAGATCCGGTCGAGCTCGCTGACCGTGCGCTCATTGCGGACGTTCCCCGTATTGAGAGTGGACTTCGGCGCGAGCAGCAGCACGTGGGTCTCCTCGGAAGCGACGGGCAGGTGGTCGACCCCACGCGGCACGATCACGAACTCGCCTTCGTCCACCCACACGTCGCGGTCGCGGAACTTGATCAGCAGCCGGCCTTTCACGACGAGAAACAGCTCGTCCTCTACGTCATGGTGATGCCACACGAACTCGCCTTTGACCTTGACGAGCTTCACGTAGGAGTCATTGAGCTCACCTACGATCTTCGGGCGCCAGTGGTCGTCGAATTGCCGGAACTTCTCCGCGAGGTTCACGCTACGCATGCTCGGAGGCCTCCTGACGCACTGGTCCCGCCGTTTCTGTCCGGCTGTCCGACGGTCCGGCCTTCCGTCCAATTTTGTGAGAAAACTGGATCCATACGACTGCGCCAAGGATCAGTGCCATGGCGAGGAACGTGCGCGCGGTCACCGGCTCGTGCAGGATCAGCCAGCCGAGCAGCACGGCGATCACGGGGTTCACGTACGCGTACGTGCCCACGATGGTGGGCGAGGCGTGACGCAAGGCGTAGGTATACGCGCTGTAGCCCAGGATCGAGCCGAACACCACGAGGTAGGCGATTGCACCGACGCCTTTCGGTGTGAGGTGCCAACGGCTCCACTCACCGAGCAGCGTGCCCACGAGCGCGATCGCGGCTCCGCCCGCGATCATCTGGATCGCCGCTCCGACGTACGGGCTCGTCTCGGTGCGGTGTCGTTTGCTGTACACCGAGCCGAGCGACCACGAGGCGCTCGCGCACGTGAGGGCGATCGGTCCGCGCAGATCGGCTCGCAGGATCTCGGCCGGGCTCGCACCCACCAGGAGAGCGGTGCCGAGGAAGCCGAGCAAGAGCCCCGTCACCACGCGCCAGTTCAAGTCGCCCGAGCCGCCCGGGATGATCGCATCGAAGAACGCCATCCACAGGGCGACCGTCACGACGAAAATGCTGGCGATACCCGACGCGGTGTACTGCTCGGCCCAGACGACGAACGCGTTGCCGCCCGCAAGGAGCAGGACACCCACGATGGCCTGTGTGCGCCAGTCGACCAGCCGTTTCGGGAGTGTGTCGCCCAGCGCCAGCACCACGGTGAGCAACAGCAGACCTGCGATGAGGAACCGCAGGCCGGCAAACAGGAAGGGGGGCAGTACCCCGACGCCGACGCGGATCGCGAGGTAGGTCGACCCCCAAAACACGCAGACCACGAGATAGGCGACCAGCGCCTTGCCGCGCAGTCCGGCCATCAGTCGAGCTCCGTGGGCACGAACCCCGGTTTTTCGAAGACGGTGCCGAGCACTATGGTGGTGCGCGTGTTCATCTCGACCGTCGGCGACGGGCCGCGCAGGTCGCGCAGCAGATCCTGCAGGCGCTCGAGATCGGGCGCGGCGACCTTGAGGACGTAACAGTCCTCACCCGCGACGTGGTGACACTCCAGGACGCCGGGATGTTTTTCCATCTCGCGCATCCGTGGCTCGTCGCCGACGTAGTCGGATTTGGTGTAGCGCACCGCGACGAACGCGGTGACCGGGAAGCCGGCTTTGGCGCGATCGACGCGTGCACCGTACCCGGTGATGTAGCCTGCCTCTTCGAGTCGCTTCACCCGCTCCATCACGGCCGGTCGCGACAATCCAACCTCATCGGCAACGGCCTGGTAACTCGATCGCCCGTCGGTCGCGAGGAGCCGCAGGATCTTCCGGTCGACGGCGTCCAGCTCGGTCTTGTGCGCCATTTCGGAGCCCTTGTACCCTGGTTACCTACGAGAAGTAGACGTTTATGATAGTTTTTGAACGTATCATAAGGGTAATAGGTTTCCGGCCTACGAACTATCCGTTCATGTCCTTTGATGGAGACAGTGTAAGCCGCTACTATTCCGCCATGTCCGGAGCCCAAACACCAGCCGCCACGCTGCGCGCCCTCGTCCGGACCTATCCATCGGCCCTCGTCGGCTACTCCGGGGGGGTCGATTCGGCCCTCCTGGCAGTCGTGCTGCGGCAGGAGCTGGGACGCGAGCGGATGCTCGCGGGCGTGGGTCGAAGCGCCTCCTACCCAGCGGCCCAGTGGGCGACGGCGCGGGCGGTGGCGCAGCGCTTCGATGTCCCGCTGGTCGAGCTCGACACGCACGAGCTCGAGGATCCCGACTATCTCGCGAATCCGACGAACCGTTGCTTCTTCTGCAAGACGGAGCTGTGGCGCCGGCTCGTCCCGGAGGCGCGGCGTCGCGGGCTCGCCATCGTGTGCGACGGCACGAACGCGGACGACCTGCGCGAGCATCGTCCCGGGTACGCAGCCGGGCAGGCGGCGGGCGTGCATTCGCCGCTCGCTGAGGCGGGGTTCACGAAGGCGGAGGTCCGGCACGCCGCGCGCGAGCTCGGGCTTCCGGTATGGGATGCACCGGCGGCGCCGTGCCTTTCGAGCCGCGTGGCCTACGGCATCCCGATCACGCCGGAGCGTCTCGCGCAGGTGGAACGGGCGGAAGCGTACCTGCGGGAGCTCGGCGTGACGGGCGATCTGCGGGTGCGCCACCACGGCGACCGAGGGGGCGCGCGCATCGAGGTCGAGCCGCGCTGGGTGCCCTGGGTGACCAAGCGGTTGCCGGCAATCAAGGAACGTCTCGCCCCCTTGGGCTTCGCGATGGTCGAGGTCGATCCCCGCGGCTACCGCCGCGGCGGTCTCCTCGCCGAGCGCGCGTGAGGCTCTTCGTTGCCTTGAATCTTCCTGCACCCGTCCGCGAGGCGCTGTGGGCCGCCACGGCACGCGCGCGCGACCTGGGACTTCCCGTGAAGTGGGTCCGCGGGGAGGGCCTCCATTTGACGCTCAAGTTTCTGGGTGACGTGGCGGACGAACGGGAGCCGGAGGTCGCGGCGGCGCTCACGCGGGCGGCGGCGGGAGCGCGCAGTCTATCGCTCGCGCTCGGAGGGTTCGGCGTGTTTCCCGACTTTCGGCGGCCGCGCGTCGTGTGGGTGGGCATCGCGCCGGAGCCCGGGCTCGAGATCTTGCAACACCGTGTGGAGCAGGAATTCGCGTCGCTCGGATTTTCCACGGAAGCGCGGCCGTTCCGCCCCCACGTCACGCTCGGGCGCGCGACGCGGGACGCCCGGCCCGCTGCCCTCACCGGCCTCGAGGCGGCACTCGGTGGGCTCGAGTTCGCCGAGACGGCGCTCGTCAGTGCGCTCGATCTGATGCAGAGCACGCTCCAATCCGGAGGTCCGGTGTATCACGTGAGACACAGTGAACGGCTGCCTTAAAGGACTGTTCCGGCTCGCGATCCTCGCCGTCGCCCTCGTGGCTGCGCTGGCGGCGTGGTGGTTCCGGGAGCCGATCCTGCGCCAGGCCGCGCACGTGTTTGGCGTGCACTCCACCAAGCTCCCGCCCGTGGCGGATACGGTCGGCGCTCCGACACCCAAGGCCTTGTCGAGTACGCAAACCAAGGTCGACCGCCTCAAGCGACCGACGGGACCGGATTCGGTCGTGCTCTCCGCCAATGAGGTGGCCTCGCTCATCGGCAGCTCGATGGATTGGTCCGTGCGCAAGAGCTTCGACTCGTTGCGGGTCGAGCTGTCGGAAGGGTCGCTGGCCGTTCACTGCCGGCTCGACACGCGGGTGATTCCGCCGGATGCGCTCGGCCCCATCGCCGGCTTCCTGAGCCCGCGAGAGCCGCTGCGAATCGCCGGACCGCTCCGCATCGAACGGCCAGGGCTGGCGCGCTTCACGGTCCAGGAGCTGAGCCTGCGCGGCATCCCGTTTCCCCCGCCCGTTGTGAAGCAGCTGGCCCAGCGCGTGGCGGGGGCGGACTCGACGGGCGCGGTCCCGTTGCGTGTATCGCCGGGGTTCGCCGACGTCCGCATCCATCCCACCGCCGTCGTCCTGTACCGCCTGAAGCGGAGCGCACCGTGAGCCGACGCGTCCTGGTCGTCGATGACGAGAAGGGCATCCGCGAGGCCCTGACGCAGGTGCTGGAATACGAGGAGATCGACGTGCGGGCGTGCGCCTCGGGAACCGAGGCGCTGCAGCGCTACCCCGAGTTCCGGCCCCATCTGGTCTTTCTGGACGTGAAGATGCAGGGCATGGACGGGCTCGAGACGCTGCGGAAGCTGCGCGAGCTCGACCCGCACGCGCAGGTCGTGATGATCTCCGGTCATGGAACGATCCAGACTGCGGTCGAGGCGACCCAACTGGGCGCCTACGATTTCCTCGAGAAGCCGCTCGACACCGACCGCATCCTCCTTACGCTGCGCAACGCCCTGCAACACCTCGACCTCGCCAGCGAGAACGTCCGCCTCAAGGCCGAGGTGCACGCGCAGTACGAGATCGTGGGTTCGAGCCGCGCGGTGAAGCAGGTGATCGAGCGTATCGAGAAGGTCGCGCCGACCGCCGCGCGCGTGCTCATCACCGGAGAGAACGGAACCGGGAAGGAGCTCGTGGCCCGTGCCATCCACGCGCTCTCCGCCCGCGCGCGCGGGCCGTTCGTGGAGGTAAACTGCGCCGCGATTCCCACCGAGCTGATCGAGAGCGAGCTGTTCGGGCACATGAAGGGGAGCTTCACGGGCGCGTTCGCGGATCGCGCGGGGAAGTTCGAGCTGGCGGACGGCGGCACGCTGTTTCTCGACGAGATCGGGGACATGAGTCTCTCGGCGCAGGCCAAGGTACTGCGCGCGCTCGAAGCGGGAGTGATCTCCCGCGTCGGGTCGGGGAAGACGATGGAAGTGGACGTGCGGGTCGTGGCCGCCACCAACAAGGACCTGCAGGCGGAGATCGCGGCGGGTCGGTTTCGCGACGATCTGCTCTATCGCCTCAACGTCGTGCCCATCGAGGTGCCGCCGCTGCGCGCGCGGCGCCCCGACGTCGCGCAGCTCGTCGCGTACTTCGTGACCCAGATGACCCGGAGCGGCGGGCTTCCAGCCAAGCCGTTCGACGCGGAGGCCGTGCAGCAGCTCGCCGCGCGGGACTGGCCGGGCAACATCCGGGAGCTCCGGAACGCGGTCGAGCGCCTCCTCATCCTCGCGACGGGGCCGGCGGTGACGGCGCAGGACGTGGACCGGATCGCCGGGCTGGGGTCGGCGGACGCGGCGCGCGGCACGACTCCGGCCGATCTCGCCGGGGCGCCGTGGATGCGCGCGGCCACCTTCGAGGAGTTCAAGCAAGTGGCAGAGCGGACCTACATTCTCGCCAAGCTCAAGGAAAACGACTGGAATGTGTCCGTGACCGCGCGCACATTGGATATGCCGCGCAGCAATCTCTACAAGAAGATCGAGCGCTACGGACTGGCGCGGGAGGCGTAGTGGCGGACATCGAGAAGGAACGCGACTGGGACAAAGAGATGGCCGAGGTCGACCGGCTGCTCAAGAAGCTGCCGGCGGCCGACCCGACGCTCGGACGACCGAGCGGCGGCGAACGGACCGTCCGCAAGCCGGCCGCGGTGCCCGGCGGCGGATGG
>DASQAM010000248.1:0-1974 GCA_035635735.1 Gemmatimonadales bacterium
GCGAAAGCCCAGGAGCCGGCAGTAGAAATCCTTGCTCTTCTCGGGATCGGCGACGTTGACGCCGAAGTGGCCCAGGCGCCGGATGCGGAACGGCCGGCGCATGATCACGCCGCCCACCTGGAACTCTGCCGCCGCGACCGCCGAAGCGAGGCGTTCGGGTTTGTTCATGAGGGACTCCTTGCTTGCTGCCCGTCGCCGCATTGTACGCCCGCCCCAAACGCATTACCCCGTTTTGGGTACTGCGGGGACTTGACCCGCAGCGAACGGCGGCGCATCCTTTTCCCTACGGCCCACTCCCAGGGAGGGAAAGGGCTCATGACAAAAAAGGGAGGGACCATGAAAGCACGTCGTCCGTTTGTCTTTACCATTGCCGCGCTCGCGCTCTTCGCGTTCAACTCCGGCGCCTGGGCGGACCCCACCAAGACCGTCGCCGTCGACTGCTCCGCGGGCGAGACGATCGCCAAGGCGCTCACCCTCGGCGACGAGCGCAGGCCCTTGCTCGTCCAGATCAGCGGGACCTGCAGCGAGCACCTGCTGATCGACCGCAACGACGTGACGCTCGCGGCGGGCATCCCGAGCGCCACCGTCAGCGGCCCCGACCCTGCGATCGACGTCATCAAGGTCAACGCCAGCCGGGTAACGATAGACGGCATCACCGTGACCGGGGGCCGCAACGGCATCACCGGGAACAGCGCGCCGGGGCTCATCGTGCGCAACGCCACCGTGCAGGGCACGGGGCGCAACGGCATCACCTACGCGCACGGCGCGAGCGGCGTGGTGGACGGCTGCACGGTCGTCAACAACGCGCGCGACGGGGTAGCAGTCGACAGCGCGAGCGCCACCGTGATCAATTCGGAGGTCAGCCACAGCGGCCGGATGGGGATAGGCGTCTTCAACGGCGGCAGCGCCCGAATCGGCATCGACAACTTCAATGTCGGGGCAGGCAACGTGATCAGCGCCAACACGGTAAACGGAGTTCACATCGTCTTCGGCTCGACCGCCCTGATCGCGATGAATCAGATCACCGGCAACGGTACCGGCAATCCCACGGGGAGCGGGATCAACTTGACTTCCGCGAGCGCCGATATCGTGGGCGGGAACATGGTATCCGGCAACGCCGGCACGGGGATCAACCTGCGCAGCAGCTCGGCGGTGATCGGGGATCAGAATTTCGGCCTCACCACGGTCAACACCGTCACCGGCAACGGCAACCCGGCGTCGCAGGGCGGCATCTCCGGCTTCCTCGGTTCCTCGATGTCCATCCGCGACGCGGTCATCAGCGGAAACGCGGTCGCCGGTCTCATCCTGACGACCCGATCATCGGTGCAGATCGCGTCGACCACGATCCAGAACAATCTGGCGACCCTACCGGGCAACGGCGACGGCATACGGATCGTCCTCGGCTCCGCGCTCTTCGCCCAGGCGCCGAACGGCACGGTGACCGGAAACGCCGGATTCGGCCTGCTGTGCACGGACGCGGAGTCGAGTGTGATCAACATCCCCTTGCTCGGGATCGGGTCCAACACAGCGGGACCCGTCTCGGGCTGCACGGGGTTCTGAACGACCCAGCCTTCGGGCTCCGCCTCAGGCGGAGCCCGCTTTTCGCTCTTGAAGTACCATCCCGGTCGGAGCGGGAGAATGAAATTCGGCGTCTTCGACCACATGGATGCGAGCGGCGAACCGCTCGCGCAGCTCTTCGAGAACCGGCTCAAGCTCGCGGAGGCCTACGACCGGCTGGGCCTCTACGCTCTCCACGTCGCCGAGCACCACTCGACGCCGCTCGGGATGTCGCCCTCTCCTTCGGTTTTCCTCGCGCTCGCGGCGCAGCGCACGAAACGCCTTCGCCTCGGCCCTCTCGTGTATACGCTGCCGCTCTACCACCCCTTGCGCCTTGCCGAGGAGATCTGCACCCTCGACCAGCTGAGTGGGGGAAGGCTCGAGCTCGGAGTGGGACGCGGCGTGTCTCCGCTCGAG
>DASQAM010000249.1:0-6106 GCA_035635735.1 Gemmatimonadales bacterium
TGGAAACTCGGCGCTCACGTGGAACAGACGCGCCGCTGGCGATGGAATCGACACTTCGTACTTGACCGGCGTTGGGGCTTGTGCGGACAGCGGAACGGCGACGAGCAGCACGAGCAGGTGGCGCACGAACGACTCCGGTGACTTGAGGGTGTGACTACTACACCGCGCAAAACGAAGCGGCCCAGACGCTTAGTCGGGGCCGCGGGGATGAACGTGGCGCTTGGATGCCTTCAGGGTGTGACGCGCTCGCTGGCCTCCGCCACCATGGCACGCAACTCCTTGCTGGGCTTGAAGACAGGCACCGGTCGCGCGGCGACTTCCACCGGATCACCGGTGCGCGGATTGCGCGCCATTCGAGTCTTGCGCTGGCGGATCTTGAACGTCCCAAATCCGCGGACCTCAATGTTATGCTGCTCAGATAGCGCCGCTTTGACCGCGTCGAGAAAGGAGTCAACTACACGTGCGCAGTCCTTTTTGGAAATCAGAGGACCGGCGGTGCGAGCGATCTGTGCGGTGACCTTTTCGACCAGGTCGGCCTTCGTCATCCATCCCCCTTGAAGGGCCCAAGGGCAGTCAAGACGAGGGGCCAACATACGGGCTTACCTATTGTGTGTCAAGAGCTTGGAGGAACTGTTCGAAGTGGGCTTGGGCGTCGTGCGGTCCTGGTGAGGCCTCAGGATGATACTGCACCGCGAATATCGGGTATTCCCGGTGCTTCACGCCTTCTACGGTGCGGTCGTTGAGGTTAAGATGGGTGACCTCAAGCGCCTTGGCACCCGGGACCCCTCCCGTATCGCCCTGGACCGCGAAGCCGTGGTTTTGTGAGGTGATAAGTACTTGTCCGGTCGCAAGATCCCGTACCGGATGGTTCCCTCCCCGATGCCCATACGGGAGCTTCACCGTCTCCCCGCCGAGCGCCAAACCGAGCAGCTGGTGGCCGAGACAGATCCCGAAAATCGGGAGTGAGCCGTCGGCCAATTCGCGCAGCGTGGCGATGGCGTAGGACACCGCCGCCGGATCTCCCGGCCCGTTCGAGAGGAACAGGCCGTCGGGCGCGAGCTCCCGGACGCGCGCCGCGGATGTGGCGGCCGGGACGACGGTGACACGGCAGCCGTTCTTGAGAAACAATCGCAGGATGTTCCGCTTCATCCCGTAGTCGTACGCCACGATGTGGCGACGCGCGTCCGCCGGTCCTGCGCCGTACTCGGCGTCGATGGTCGCCTCGGTCGCCAGGTCGAGACCATCCATGGACGGGCTCGCGGCGAGCGCGGTGCGCACGGCGTCGTTCGGTTGCTCGCCGATCGCCACGGCGCCGCGCATCGCGCCCTTCGAGCGGATATGGCGCGTGATCTGGCGCGTGTCCACGTCGGCGACGAGGGGGATGCGCGCGGCGGCGAGCCACTCCGCCAGGGCGCCCGTGGACCGCCAGTTCGACGGCTGCACCGAGAGCTCGCGCACCACCACGCCCGCCACCCGCGGGCGGTCGGACTCGACGTCGTCCGGATTGATGCCGTAGTTGCCGATCATCGGCGCCGTCATCACGACGATCTGGCCCAGATAGGACGGGTCGGTGAAGACCTCCTGATAACCGGACAGATTGGTGGTGAAGACGACCTCGGCATACGTGGGCTCGAACGGCACCGG
This sequence comes from Gemmatimonadales bacterium, assembly GCA_035635735.1. Taxonomy (GTDB): domain Bacteria; phylum Gemmatimonadota; class Gemmatimonadetes; order Gemmatimonadales; family GWC2-71-9; genus AG41. The sequence continues at coordinate 1,645 of DASQAM010000249.1, forward strand.
CGCGGTGCCGGGGAACCACGCTCCGTCTTCGAGCAGCACGTAAGCTGGGTGACGGTCAGCGATGGGGCGGTGGACTCTGGTTGGAGGGTTGCGGCGGTGTGTTCTGCGGCGCCGGGCTCGCGGGGAGCGGCAGCGGCGTGGGCTGAACGGGGGCCGGCGCGGGAGCCCCTCCCTCGAGCACCGAGCGCGGCGCCGCGCTGTGCGCCGACATGACGGCGAGGACCAGCGAGATGAACAGGAAGATACCGGCGCACCACCAGGTGATCTTGGTGAGCAAGGTCGTCGCCTGCCGGCCACCCATGAACTGCTCGGTCCCGGCGCCGCCGCCGAGCGACGCCAGTCCCCCGCCCTGGCCCGCCTGCAGCAGCACCGCCGTCGTGAGGATCAAGGCGTCGAGGGTGAGAAGGATCAGCAGGAAGTTGTACATGCGGCCGGGAAAATACCTAAGCAGCGCCGGTCTGCACAAGTTGCGCCCAGCCTTCGGGATCGAGCGAGGCGCCGCCCACCAGTACGCCATCGAGCTCGCGTTCGGCGAGGAGGGCGGCGGCGTTCTTCGCGTTCACACTTCCTCCGTACAGGATCCGGGGCGCGGGGGCGTCGCGGGCTACGAGCCAGCCGCGGATCTCCCGGTGCACGGCGGCAGCGTCCTGGGGGGTCGCGTTGCGGCCGGTGCCGATCGCCCACACCGGCTCATACGCGATCACGACGCGCGACAGCGCCACTCGCTCGAGACCGCTCAGCGCGGCGGCGAGCTGGCGGACGACCACCGCCAGCGTGTGCCCCGCGTCGCGCTCCGCGAGCGTTTCTCCGACGCACAGCACGGGCCCGAGTCCCGCCCCGAGCGCCGCGCCCATCTTGCGACGAGTGTCTTCGTCGGTTTCGCCGAAGACGTGGCGTCGCTCGGAATGGCCGATCAGGGTGGCGCGGGCTCCAGCCTGGAGGGCGAGCGGGGCAGAAACCGCACCGGTGAACGCGCCTTTCGGCTCCCAGTAGAGGTCCTGGATGCCCACCAGGAGGTCGCCGCGGTCGCCCGCCGCTTGCGCGGCGGCTTCGACCGACACGGCGGGCGGGAAGAACCACACCTCGCGGTCCTCCCGGCGGTTGTAGCGGGTGCGGAACGTCTTCAAATAGGCTCGGGCTTCATCGGGCCCGACGTGCATTTTCCAGTTGGCCGCGAACAGCAGTCTTCTCACGCGTCCTCGAGGGCGGCGACGCCGGGGAGCGGTTTCCCTTCGAGGAACTCGAGCGCGGCCCCGCCTCCGGTGGAGACGTGGGTGAGCTTGTCTTCGAGCCCGGCCACGGCCGCGGCCGAATCCCCGCCCCCGACGACCGTCGTCGCGCCGCGCTTCCCCGCCTCGATCAGCGCCTCCCCGATGGCGCGCGTGCCCTCGTCGAACGGCGGCGTCTCGAACACGCCCATGGGGCCGTTCCAGAAGACGGTCTTGGCCTTCAGGATCCGGGCGCGGAAGTCGAGGCGGGTGGGTCGATCGATGTCGAAGATGGCGTAGTCGGCGGGGACGCGATCGCTCGTCACCTCCTGGCGTTCGGCGGCGCGCGCGAGACTGGGCGCCACGACCGCGCCCCGGGGCAGGATCAGCTTTGCCCCCGCCTGGGCGAGCAGCTCCTTGGCGAGATCCTCCTTGTCGCGTTCGACGAGGGAGCCGCCCACCTGGAATCCGATCGCGAGGAAGAACGTGTTCGCCATCGCGCCACCGATGAGGATCTCGTTCACCTTGGGGAGCAGTGCTTGGATGACGTCGATTTTCCCCGAGATCTTGGCCCCTCCGAGCACCGCAACGAACGGCCGCTTGGGGTGGTCGAGCGCCTCGCCGAGGTAGCGCAGCTCCTTCTCCATCAGAAAGCCGGTCACGGCGGGCCGGAGGAGGCGCGCCACCGCTTCCGTGGAGGCGTGCGCCCGGTGGGCCGAGCCGAACGCGTCGTTCACGTAGAAGTCACCCAGGGCGGCGAGCGTCTGGGCGAATGCGGCGTCGTTCGCCTCCTCCCCTGGCCAGAACCGCGTGTTCTCGACCAGGGCCACACCACCGCGCGGGAGACGACGACTGGCCGCGACGCCGGTGGCCGGATCGGGGATGAACTCGACGGGCGTTCCCAGGATGCGCTCGACGTCGCGCACGATCTGTTGGAGCGACGCCTTCGGGTCGGGACCCTTGGGGCGGCCGAAGTGCGACAGCAGCACGACCCGCGCACCCTTCTCGCGCAGGTAGGCGATGGTGGGGACCGCGGCGCGAATACGGGTGTCGTCGCTGACGGCCCCGTCCTTGAACGGGACGTTGAAATCCACGCGAACGAGCGCCCGCCTGCCGTCCAAGGCCGCGGGCGGAAGATCGCGCAGGCTACGCTTTCTCACTTGCGGGCGAGGTGCGCGAGCAGGTCGACGCAGCGCGCGGAATAGCCCATTTCGTTGTCGTACCACGACGACACGTGCAGGAACGTCCCGTCGATCACGTTGGTCGAGAGCGCGTCCACCACGCTCGAGTAGAAGCTGCCGATGTAATCGACTGACACGAGCGGCTCGTCGCTCACGTCGAGGATCCCCTGGAGACTCGAGCGGGCCGCCTGCTTGAAGGCGTCGTTCACTTCCTGAATGGTCGTTTTCTTCTCGACCTCGGCCGTCAGCTCCACGACGGACACGTCGGGGGTGGGCACGCGGAGCGAGATGCCGTCGATCTTCCCCTTGACTTCCGGAATGACGAGGCTCGTCGCCTTGGCGGCACCGGTGGTCGTCGGGATGATGCTGAGCGCGGCGGCCCGGGCGCGGCGCAGGTCCTTGTGCGGCAGATCGAGGATCTGCTGATCGTTCGTGTAGCTGTGGATCGTCGTCATGAAGCCGTGCTTGAAGCCCCAGTTGTCGAGCACGACCTTCACGACCGGCACGAGGCAATTCGTGGTGCACGAGGCGTTCGAAAGGACGTGGTGCTTCGCGGGGTCGTACTTCTGGTGGTTCACCCCCATCACGATCGTGATGTCCTCACCCTTGGCGGGCGCCGAGATGACGACCTTCTTCGCCCCGGCCGCCAGGTGCTTGTCGGCGTCGGGCCGGTCGGTGAACCGGCCGGTGCTCTCGAGCACGAGGTCCACGCCCAACGCCTTCCACGGGAGCTTCTCGGGCTCCTTGATCGCCGACACTTTGATGGGCTTACCGTTGACGACCAGCGCATCGCCCTGCGCCTCGACGGTGCCGGGGAAACGGCGGTGGATGGAATCGTACTTCAGGAGATGCGCGAGCGTCTTGGTATCGGTGATATCGTTCACTGCCACGAACTCGAGCGCCTGCTGTTTCATGAGCACCGCGGCCCGGAGCACGTTGCGCCCGATGCGACCGAAGCCGTTGATCCCGACACGCACTGCCATGGCTCTCCCCTAGGTGAAGTCCGGCACGACGGCCCGGCCGAAGGTCACGGCCGAAACCGTGCGGGCCCCGGCCTGGTCCAGCGCGCGGGCCGCCTCGGCCAGCGTGGCGCCGGTGGTGAATACGTCATCGACCAGAACGAGGGGCCGTTCTAATGCGGAATGCGAAATTCGGAATGCGGAATCGTCGGATTGGCCCCCATTCCGCATTCCGCATTTGACATTCCGCACTGCAAACGCCCCCGCCACGTTCGCCAGCCGCGCCTCGGGTGTCAACGCCGTTTGCGCGGCGGTGTCCCGGGTCCGGAGCAGCAGGTCCACCACCGGCCGTCCCCAGCGGCGACCCAGGGCGCGCGCTAGACGCTCGCTCTGGTTGTAGCCGCGGTTCCGGAGGCGCGCGCGCCCCAGCGGCACCGGGACGAGGAGACCCGAGTCCAGTCCCGGCACGTCCAGCCCCACCATCGCCGCGGCGAGGTCCGTGGCGATGCGCGGCAGTCCGCCGTACTTGAGGACATGGACCGCGTCGCGCGCGCCCCCCTCGAGCCACACCGCGGATCGCGCCCGCTCGAACGCCGCCGGCCACTCGGCGCACAGCCGGCAGCGCCCGAACAGCGGCTCGGGCTGCCCGCAGCGGGGGCACCACGGCGCGCGAACGGGGCGCCAGCGGTGACGGCACACGTCGCACACCAGCCGGGCGGAATCGCGGAACGAAAGGAGGGCGCGGCACAACAGGCACTCGGCCGGGAGGAGGAGCTGCTCGACGGCCTCACGCACCAAGGGCGCGGCTCACGGCGGCACGCATCACCTCGAGCGGCGCCGCCTCATCCGGGAAGAAGCGGCTGAACGCCGCCGCACCCTGGTGCACCAGCACCTCGCGGCCGTCCTGCGCCCGCACGCCCGCAGCGGTCAGCGTACGCACCCAACGCGTGCCGCCGGGCGCGTACACGAGGTCGAGGGCGGCATGCAGGTGGGCCGCGCTGTCCGGGTCGAGCGGCAACGGATCGGAGTCCTTGAGTCCGGCGGGCGTCGCGTTGATCGCGATATCGGGCTGGAGCTGGCCTCGCGCCGGCTCCGCGCGGGTCCCCTGCCCGCG
>DASQAM010000250.1:0-31331 GCA_035635735.1 Gemmatimonadales bacterium
TGGTGGGCCACGCGCATGACGCCGCCAACGGGCTCGATCATCGGCAGCGCCAGATCGAGCAGGCCGAGGAGCGGCTCGCCCGGGTCGAAGCGCTGCTCGCCCACATCGCGTCGAGCGCCGAGACGCTGGACGGGCAGAAGGCCTTCCTCGACCAGGTCATCGAGAAGGCCGGGACGCTCGAGTTCTATTCCAAGCAGGCCGAAGGCCTCATCGGCATGCTGCGGCAGGGCGTGGCCGAGCGGCCCCAGGGCGGCGGCACGCCGCCCCGCGTAGTGAAAAGCGCCTGACGCGACGCATGTACGCAAAGAAGGGCCAGCCCGCGGGGGCTGGCCCTTCCTCGTTCCTCCCTACTGCTACGCCAGCACTTCCTTCAGCGCTCCCAGCCGCTCGTCCCAGAACTGCTTCATCCGCAACGCCGAACTCTGGTCCGTGAGCTTGCGGTGTTGCACCGCCACCTGGCTCTTCCTTGCCCCCCTGCCGGCGAAGCCGACGTCGACCGCCGTTTTGTCGGGCCACGTGATGCGCATCGACGTGTCGCGCGAGGCGGTACGGATGGTCAGATCCACGCCGGGCAGCCACTGCGCGCGGGTGCGCGCCTGCGACCAGGCGCGATACAGTCGAGACAGGGATACCGCAAAGGTCTTGCTCTTCGTCGCCTCGAACCCGCCGTCGCGGCGCTGGCCGATGGCGCGCAGACCCTTGATGCGCTCGTACCCGACGGTCACTGTCTGCGACCACCAGTCGGGCACTTTGTACTTCTCGTGCACGTGCTCGACGATGCGCCGGTGCGGCCACGTATGGGCCTGCACCCGGTCGAGCGCCTTGACCCAACGCTCCCAGGCGCACCCGGTTTTCGCCTTGAGCGCGGCATCGCTCATGCCGGCGAGCTTGGCGAAGCCCCGAGTCCGGGCCTGCTGCTTGGTGACTTGCTGTTTGGTGATGAGGTGAGAGCGGGCGGTGGTGTAGGATTCGCCCGTCTTCTGCATGCGAGCGCGAACGAGGCGCTTGAAATCCTTATGGGTCGGCATCGTGTCGGTCCTTTGGTCGGGCCACGGGCCACACGCCCCCCAGCAGCGACGCCCCGCGGCGACGCAAAGGTTTCACTCGATGCCAATCCGGGAGTATGCCCCCCTTTGCCTCACGAAGGACCCCCGCTGGGGGAGGGTCGCCGAGGTTGGGCGTGGATCGCCGCCCGCGCCCAGAGCATGCATCACCAGGGCGCGGACGGCAAGACCCTACTGACCGGCTAACGCTGGCGAGTGAACACCGCGCGCCATGCGCGATCCTGCGCGGTCCACGTGAAATGGTCGCGGTCGAGCACCGCCAGAGTCGAGGATGGCGCTGGGGGAGGCTCCCCCGCAGCGGGCGAGATGGAAATCGGGTAAAACGTGATGCTCGGCTGGGCATCGTCCAGGACGCCCGTCAGGAGCTCGGGCGCGGACCCGACGTTGTACACCGAAGTACTGAAGAAACGGTCGCTCGCGGGATCGAAGCCGACGAGGCCCTGGCCCTGTGCCCCCGAGTGATCCAGTACTTCGGTCCACTCCAACCGCAGGTCGTCGAACAGCGCCTTCAGGACGCGGATGCCGGTCACATCGGGTGTATTGCTGAAGTTTCCCGCGAACCAGATCTCGAACCGCCACGTGCCCGCCAGATCGCCGACGATGCCGCGGGCCGGTTGCAGGTGGGACACGGGGCGCGCGACCGTGGCGGCGGGCTTGGCCCGCCCGCCCGCCTCCTTGGCCCCCTGGGCAGCTAGCCCAGGCGCGAGCGCGACGGCGACGGCCAGCACGCACCCGGCGACCGCTGCAGACCTGCGAACCCCGCGCATGCCCATGGTGTTATAGCAACCAGTCATGTTATAATATGTAGCTACTATAATACCTATACATGGTATATATCGCAAGGAGGCGATATGGCACAGTATCGGGGCGAGAAAGTCCGCTATCGCCGTAGAGGCCTGCTCCGCCTGCGGTTGCGGCAGCTACTGGAGGCGCGCGGCCTGTCCGCCTACGGCCTGGCCAAGTTCACCGGCCTCAGCCTCAACACCATATACCGGCTGACCCGGCCGACCGGACGGTTCAGCCTCATCCGGGCCGATACGATCGAACGTTTGTGTGGCGCCCTCCGGGTGACCCCGAGCGAGCTGTTCGAGTACAAGAGGCCCCCGGCATCCTGAGACATCCCTCGCCGTCGGCGGGACGCGTGACCCTGTTACTCATGGAGGGGCCCGTGTAGCATTGCCCGCGATGCAGGACGCGCACGAGTTCCTCAGGTCGCTCACGGTCGTCCTGGCCGTGGCGGCGGTCACGACGGTGCTGTTCCAGCGCCTCCGTCAGCCGGTCGTGCTGGGCTACCTCATCGCCGGGTTGATCGTCGGACCCCATGTGCCGATCCCGCTCGTGGCCGACCCCGCCGTCGTGCAGACGCTCTCCGAGCTGGGCGTGATCCTGTTGATGTTCTCGCTCGGCCTCGAATTCCGTCTTCGCAAACTGATGGCGGTCGGGCCGACCGCCGGCCTGACCGCGTTGCTCCAGTCCAGCCTCATGGTGTGGCTGGGGTTCACGATCGGCCGCCTGTTCGGGTGGACCCCGCTCGAGAGCCTGTTTGCCGGCGCGGTCATCGCGATCTCGAGCACGACGATCATTGCGAAGGCATTCGACGAGCAAGGGATCACCGGGACGCTGCGCCAGTTCGTCGTCGGCGTGCTGATCGTGGAGGATCTGATCGCCGTCTTGTTGATGGCGGTGCTCACCGCGATCGCGTCCGGGAGCGGCCTGGCTGCCGGCCCGCTGGTCGGCACGGTCGCCCGCCTCGTGGCATTCCTCGTCATCCTCGTCGCGGTCGGCCTGATGGTCGTGCCGCGAGCCATCCGCGCCATCGTTCGCTTGAAGCGACGCGAGACGACCCTGGTCGCGAGCATCGGGATCTGTTTCACCATCGCGCTGCTCGCGCAGGTGTTCGGCTACTCCGTCGCGCTCGGCGCGTTTCTCGCGGGATCGCTCGTCGCCGAATCTGGGGAGGAGAAGCAGATCGAGCGCCTCGTCGAGCCGGTGCGGGACGTGTTCGGCGCCGTGTTCTTCGTCTCGGTGGGCATGCTCATCGACCCCGCGCTGGTCGCTCAGCACTGGGGCGCCGTCGTGGCGCTGACGGCCGCCGTCATCATCGGCAAGGTGGTGAGCGTTTCGCTCGGCGCGTTTCTCACCGGCAGCGGTATGCGCACGTCGGTGCAGGCCGGTCTGAGCCTCGCCCAGATCGGGGAGTTTTCCTTCATTATCGCGGCGCTGGGTCTCGCGCTGCACGCGACGGGTGAGTTTCTGTACCCGGTGGCCGTCGCGGTGTCCGCGATGACTACGTTGCTCACGCCCTGGATGATCCGGGCGTCGGAGCCGATCGCCGCGTGGGTGGATCGAAAGCTGCCGCGGCCGCTGCAGACCTTCGCCGTGCTATACGGCAGCTGGCTGGAGGAGCTGCGCGCGCGCCGTCCCGCAGCCACTGCCGTGGCGGGCATCCGCCGGTTGCTGCGCCTGCTCTTGCTCGATGCCGCGATCATCGCAGTACTGATCGTCGCGACCTCGGCCTCGATTGGTCGCATCGCCGCCTTCGCGCGAGACCAGCTGGGCCTATCCCAGGTGGTGGCACGCTGGCTGGTCGTAGCGGCCGCCGCCGCCCTATCCGCCCCGTTCTGCGTCGGCGTCGTGCGCCTGAGCCAGAAGCTCGGCGTGACGCTGGCCCGTCTCGCCCTCCCGGCGGAGAAGCACAAGCGCGTCGATTTCGCCGCCGCGCCCCGCCGCATGCTCGTCGTCACCTTCCAATTGGCCGGCGTGCTGCTCGTCGGCACGCCGCTCCTGGCGCTCACCCAGCCGTTTCTGCCGGCGGCGCTGGGGGCCGCCGTGCTGGCCCTCCTCGTGGTGGTGCTCGGCGTGGCGTTTTGGCGGAGCGCCACCAACCTCCAGGGGCACGTCCGCGCCGGCGCCGAGGTGGTGCTCGAGGCGCTCGCCGCGCAGTCTCGCCCGCGCCCGACGCCGACCGCGACCGACACACTGGAGCAGGTCCACCAGCTGTTGCCCGGCCTGGGCGCCCTGGCCGCCGTGCCGCTCGACGCCGGGAGCGCCGTCATCGGCCGCACGCTCGCCCAGGTGAACCTGCGCGGTCGTACCGGCGCCACCGTCCTGGCGATCACCCGGGCCGACGGAGGCGTACTCGTGCCGACCGCGAAAGAGCGGCTGCGCGAGGGTGATGTCCTGGCGGTCGCGGGCACCCACGAGGCGATCGACGCCGCGAAGGCCGCGCTCTTGGGCCGAGCGCCATCCTGATGTGCGGCAGAGTAGGGGCGCAGCATGCTGCGCTCCTACGTTTACAGTGTTGCGTGCTCCCCGCTCAGCGGAGCAGCTGCGACACGGTGTAGATCGCGAGCCCGACCAGCCCACCGACGAGCGTACCGTTGATCCGGACGAATTGCAGGTCTCTCCCCACCGCCAGCTCGAAGCGGCGCGACGTCGCCTCGGGATCCCAACCGGCGACCGTTTGGGCGATCAAGTCCCCGATTTCGTGGCGATACCGCTCCACCGCGGTGGCCGCCAGGTCGATCACCACGTCGTCGATCTCGGCCAGCAGGGCCTCGTTGGTCAACAGCGCCGCGGCGAACTCGCTCAGGCCGCGCTCCAGCGGCCCGGGTGCGCGTCCGCCGTCCGCCCGGGTCGCGTAGGCGACGATGGCGCGCCGGGTCGCGTCCCACAGGCGAGTCGACAGGTCGGCGAGGGACGGATCTGACAGCCATTCCTCTTTCATTGCCTCCGCTTTCGCGATGACGTCGGGGGCGTGCTGCAAGCGGTCGACGAAGTCGCGCAGGGCGGTATCGAAGGCCGCCCGCAGGGGATGAAACGGATCCGCCCCGATGTCGCGCAGCAAGCTCTCCACGGTCCCGATGATGCGCTGGAAGATCTGGTCGTCTACGACGCCGGGCACCCACCACGGGCTCTCTGCCCGCACCTTGTCCCGGATCACGTCCCGGTTGTCCCGCACCGCTTCCGCGGCGAGGCGGACGGCCTCGTTGAGCAGCGCTTGATGGCGCTCGTCGGCCAGGACCAGCGCCAGCGTCTTGCCGAGCGCCGGCGCGACGCGCGTCGCGCGGAGCCGGGCGCTCACCACCTCATGCACCAGCGCCCGCGCCTCTTCGTCCGGCAGCGCCTCGATGGTCTTGGCGAGACCGGCCGCGATCTGGCGCGCGATGCGACGGCTGTTCTCGGGATCGGCGAGCCACCGGGCGGCCCGCTCGGCGGGCCGTACCGCGCGCAGGTTGGTCGCGATGACGTCGCGCGACAGGAAGTGATTCTGCACGAAGTTGCCGAGGATCCGCCCGATGTGCTCCTTGCGGGTGGCCACGATGGCGGTATGCGGGATCGGCAGCCCGAGCGGATGCCGGAACAGCGCCGTGACCGCGAACCAGTCGGCGAGCCCGCCCACGAGCGACGCCTCCGCCGTGGCGCGCACGTAGCCGAGCCAGGGATACTGAGCTTCGAACACGCTCGCGCCCGCAAACACCACGGCCGCGAGCGCCAGGAGCCCGGTCGCGCGCCGTTTCATCGCGTCGAGCTGCGCCTGGCGCACCGCGTCGTCGGGCCGCGACCACGAGGGAGCCACTGTCACGGAGCAATGATAACACCGAGGGTCCGGGCCCTGAGCTCATCGTGAGGACGCGCACTGACCGGCCAGGCGCTCGCGCTGCTCAGCGGTGGCGGCGTTGAGCGCGTCGCGAAGCAAGCCGCACCCCTCTCCTTGAATCGGCGCGATGGACACGGCCGCCTCGAGCATCCGGAGCGCGCGACCGGCTGCGCCGCTCGCGAGATAGGCTCGCGGCTCGTAAAACACCAGGTTCACGAACACTCGCGCGAGCAGTCGGCGCGCGCTCGCCGCTTCCAGGGTGTCGCCCCGCTCGGCCATCCGCTGCAACTCCGCGATGCGCAGCTTACCAGCCAGCGCCTCGAGGGTCGGGGTATCCCGTTGCGCGCGTGCCCACGCAAAGATTTTCGGAAGCTCCACGCCCTGGTGCAGGTCGCGCTCGGCGAGACGGCGCGCCTCGGCCTCGTACTCGGTCAGGACGGGGCTGCGCCGCAGCGCCGCGGCCTTGCCGGCGGCATTGCCCGCCTCGGGCCACCGGGCATAGTCGCGCGCGATCGCGTCATCGAGCCGTAGCGCGTCCGCCCAGCGGCCCGACTGTTCGAGCTGCGCGGCGCGAACAACCTCGTCCGCGAGGCGCGCGCACCCAGCCCGAATCCATCATCCGCAGTCCGCCCAGCATGGCGCGCAGCTCCAGCCAATCGAGGCCGTCGCCGCACACCTCCGCCGGAGGCCAACTGTGGGGCCCTTCGAACGGCACGACGCGGAACGGCACCCGGGTGGCGCGGAACCGGTCGGCCATGGCGAGCACTTCCTCGTAGTTGAAGTCTCGCGTTCCCGCGGAGCCGAAGTAAGCAAAAGTTGAATCACCCGCGAACGCCGTCTCCGGACCTCCCAGCGAAAACCCCAGCGCACCGCCGACGGCAATCACCCCCGCCACGTGGCCGCGCAGCGCCACGGCGAACCCCAGCGCCGCCCGCGCCGTGCCGGAGAAACCCGCCAGGTACACACGACTAGGGTCGAGTGACGGGTGCGCCTGTGCCCACGCCAGCATCGCGTTCACGGCGTCGACGTTGGGCTCGGGCGGACCGTCGCTCAGCGTGTTATAGGAGCTCAGGATGACCCAGCCAAGCCGGGCGGCACGATCTTGAAACAGGTTGAGGGCGAGCAGGGCCCGCCCCCGCGGGTCGAGCACGAACAGGACCGGCCAGCGGCGCTCGGTGGAGTAACCCGGCGGGTAATAGAGGGCGAACGTTTGCGAGGTGTCGGTGACGCTCCGGACCTGCTCTTCCAGGCGCCCGGGAGGCGCCTGGGCAGCCGCGGAAGGCGCGTACAGGAAGGCAAAGCCGGCAGCCGCAAGCATCCACGAGCGCATGTCTCACCTCGGAGCGCGATCCTCGGTGCGGCGACGGCCTCGTCTGAAAAGCTAACCCGCTGGCAGGCGACGGAGAATGCGCGATCCCTTGTGCCGGATTCTCCCCGCGGCATAATTACAAGATCGAAGCATCCCCGAGAGGACAGGAGGCTACCCACGTGAACATCGGCATTTCCAGGCTCTTGCTCGGTGCCGCGATACTGCTTCCGGTGGCTGCGCTAGGGCAGACCGGCCATGCGACGGTCAAAATCGTGTCGCCCGCGAACGGCGCCACGGTCAGCGGGCCCGTCAAGGTCGTGCTCCAAGCGACCGGGGTGGAGATCGTCCCGGCGACCGTGGAGCGGCCCGGGACGGGACACCATCACTTGTTCGTCGACCACGACCTCACGCCGGTGGACGACACGATTCCCCGGGGCGTGACCGGGATCCTGCATCTCGGTCGCGGGCAGACAGAGTTCGTGCTGGACTCCCTCAAGCCCGGCCCTCATCGCGTGATCGCCCTAGTGGCGAATTGGAAGCACATCCCCCTGAAGCCGCTCGTGGTCGACACAGTGCAGTTCACGGTCAAGTAGTGCCGAGCCTCGACCGCAAGCTGGGGCTCGCTCTCGCGTTCGCCTTCGGGTGCGCCGTCCAGGGCGCGAGCGCCCAGAGCAAATCGAAAGGGTGGGACCCAATGAACTTCAAGAAGCCGACCGAAGCGGAACTGCGCCGCACGCTCGCGGCGCGGCAGTACGAGGTAACCCAGCACGCCGCCACCGAGCCGCCATTCCATAATGAGTACTGGGACAATCATCTGCCGGGGATCTACGTGGACGTCGTGTCCGGCGAGCCGCTGTTCAGCTCGCTCGACAAGTTCGATTCTGGCACCGGGTGGCCGAGCTTCACCAAACCGCTCGAGGCAGGCAATGTCCGCGAGCTGGTGGATCGGTCGCTCTTCTCGGTGCGCACCGAGATCCGCTCGACCCACGCAGACTCGCATCTGGGCCACGTGTTCGACGACGGACCTCCACCCACTGGATTGCGTTACTGCATGAACTCGGCGGCCCTGCGATTCATTCCGGTCGACCGCCTCGAGGCCGGGGGGTACGGCCGGTATCTCCCGCTGTTTCAAGCCGCGGTGACAAAGGATCAGACGCGCTAGCGGTTCCCGACCCGCATCGTTGGTCAGTTGTTAGCGGGCGGCCCGCCACATCCGACCGACCTCCGGGTGGGGCGGGTCACGGTGTGCCTTCCCTCCTTGGGACATCGTGTGTCGTAGCACGCGCCCTCACGAAGTGCACGGCGATGTGGACATACACCAAGCGTGGGTCACGCGCGCCGCCCTAGAGACCGTTTTCCGCCGAACCGAGACTGCGATGTCGTGGCGCACGGCTGCCAGCAAAGGGGGCACGAATGTCCCACTGCAGCCGCCTCATCGTGAGCACCGCGCTGGTCTGTTGCTGGCTCGCTGCGTGCGAGTCTACCGACTCTGGTATCACGACCCCCCCGCCGCCCACGGCGAGGCTGTCAGCCTCGACGACGTTGGGGGATCCGTTCGCCAACCTCAGCGCCGCCGAGCTGGCGCTTTTCGACGCCGGCAAGGTCGAGTTTGAGGCGGTGGAGACGATTGATGAAGGGTTGGGCCCCGTCTTCAACGAGGCCTCGTGCGCGACCTGCCACAACAGTCCGGTGGGCGGCACCACGGGGCGGATGGAAACCCGCTTCGGGAGGATCGTGAACGGCGGCTTCGACCCGCTGACCGAGCTCGGGGGCTCGCTCATCCAGGACAAGGGGATCGGCCTCGTCACCACAGCGGCCGGAAGCTTCACGTTTGTCGGCGAGGTCGTGCCCACGGGGGCGACGGTGACCGCGCGGCGCATTACCACCCCGCTGTTCGGCCTCGGCCTGGTTGACGCGGTACCAGACGAGCAGCTGGTCCAGCTGGCGCGGCTCGAGGCCGCCACCACGCCTGCGACGGCGGGCACGCCCAGCCTGACCACGGAGATCCGGACCGGCCGGACCCGCGTGGGGCGCTTCGGCTGGAAGGCGCAGGTCCCGACGCTGTTTCAGTTCTCCGGGGATGCCTACCTGAACGAGATGGGGATCACGAATCCCGAGTTCCCGAACGAGAACTGCCCCCAGGGCGACTGCTCCGCGCTCGACCACAATCCGCTCAACACCCTCAACGACGACGGCGCGGGTGTGGTGCAGTTCACCGACTTCATGACCTTGCTTGCACCACCCCCCCGCAGCAATGTCTCCCTGCAAGTGTTGAGGGGCAGTGCAGTCTTCGCGGTCATCGGCTGCGCCGCCTGCCACACGCCGGCCCTGGTCACGGGGCGCAGCCCGGTGGTGGCGCTGTCCAACAAAGTGTTTCAGCCGTATTCCGATTTCCTGCTCCACGACATGGGCGATCTCGGCGACGGGATCGCGCAGGGCTCGGCCACCGGCCGCCAGATGCGCACCGCTCCTCTGTGGGGTGTGCGCACGCGACCGCTGCTGTTACACGACGGCCGCGCAACGAGCCTCGATGCGGCGATCCTCGCTCACGACGGCCAGGGAAAAGCAGCCCGCGATCGCTTTTTGCGCCTGCCGGCGGGCGCGCGCTTCGCGCTGCTGCAATTCTTGAGGAGTCTCTAGGGTCGATCCTCGGATCCTGCGGATCCTTCGCGTCGCGCGCGTTCCGCCCGCTCGCTCAGGATGACAGGGCCAGTCGGCTACGGTAGAAGAAAGAAGGAGAAGGATCTCACACGCGACCAACGCGCAGAGCCAGGGGCCAGCGCACGGTACGGACGGCCGTGGCTGGTCCCCACGCGTTCGCCAGCTCGCGGCGGAAGGTCGCGAACGGCTCCTCACCTTTCGCGCGCTCGAGCGCCCACACCGCAGACCACGTCCCCACATAGCCGACCAGCTCCGCGAGCCGCCAATCGAGCCGGATCTCGAGCGCGGGAGCCTCGAGTTCCTCGAACGGGAAGGGCAGCGAGCGGTAGCCCTCGTCCACGTGCCGGCGCTCGGGCGGCCAGTAGGAAGCCAGCACGTGCCGGTAGAAGGGCTGGATGATCCGGTCAAGGTCGGCGTCCGCCTCCAGCACACCGTAGCTGACCAGGGCGATGATCCCGCCGATCCGGGTCACCCGTCGCACCTCGGCGTAGTAGGCGGGCAGGTCGAACCAGTGGGCGGCCTGGGCTGCGGTTGCCAGATCCACCACGGGCCCCGTGAGCCCGCTCGCCTCGGCGCGTGCGCAGCGGTACTCCACCTTGGGGTGCGGCGCGGTACGCGCGATCTGCTCGGGACTGGCATCCGTGGCCACGACCCGCCCGAACGGCCCGGCCAATAGCACCGACAGCTGCCCGGAGCCGCAGCCCGCGTCCCAGGCGAGTCGTCGCGCCGGCGCGAGCCGTGCCAGGAAGTCGACGAGCGCGGTGGGATAGGATGGGCGGTGTGCCGCGTACGCGGCGGCAATCTCCGAAAAATGATCCTTGAAATGGCCCGACGACGTCACAGCTCCAACTCCCATGTCTCCGAGACCAGATCCTTCCCGAAGCTGTGGTTCTTCTCTTTGCGCACGATGCGGAACCCCGCTGCCTCGTACAGCCGTCGCGCGGCGCGCAGTTCGCTCTGGGTCCAGAGCATGAGCTTGCGGTAGCCCGTGTGGTGCGCGAAATGCACGCACTCGCTCACGAGGCGGGTCCCGAGGCCCGACCCGCGCGCGTTGGGTTCCACCAACAATAGGCGCAGTTGCGCGACGGACTTCGATCGCGCCACGAGGAAAACCGAGCCGACCACCTCGCCGCCCTGCTCCGCGATCCAGCACCGCTCGCGCTTCGGGTCGTAGCGCTGTACGAAGTGCGCTACGATCTCGGCGACCAGCGCCTCGAACTGCTCGTCGTAGCCGTATTCCTGGGCGTACACAGCACCGTGCCGATACACGACCCAACCCAGGTCGCCCGGCTGTGGCGACCGGAGCACGTATGAGACCTGGAGCTCCGCGCCGTCGCCGAGCAGGCGTTCGATGGTCTGCATCGCGCCCACCAGACGCCCCTGTGCGGCGGAGGACAGGCCGCCCAGCAGCGCGGCTACCTCGTCGTGCGAGCGGGCGCTGAGCGGCGCGAACACCTTGCGTCCCTGGGCCGTGAGGGCGAGGTGGCTCTGCCGACCGTCGGCCGCGGAGCGGGTCTTGAGGACGAGCCCGCGCCGCTCGAAGCCGCGCAGGATGCGGCTCAGGTATCCCGCATCGAGGCCGAGATCACGGCCCAAGGCCGTCGCCGTCGGCTTGTCGCGGTGCGCGAGCTCGTACAGGACCCGCACCTCCGTGAGGGAGAACGGGCTCTTGTACGCCCCCTCCCGCAGCACGCCGATCGTCCGGGTGTAGAACCGGTTGAAGCGGCGCGCCGCCTCCACCCGCTGCTCCAGCTCACGCAGCGCCATACAGCCAATGTTCGGTAGATAGTTGACTCTGTCAAGTACTTCTTTCCTGCCCCGCCCCGTTTAGATTGCGCTCACTCCCATGGCTGACGCCCCGACCCCGACCCGACCCGCCAAGAAGGCCATCACGCCCGGTGCCTGGCAGGAGGCGCGGGCGCTCGTGTACGCGCACCGCCGCCGCCTGGCGGTGGGTCTCGCGCTGATGCTCGTCAACCGGCTTGCCGGACTGGTCCTGCCCTCCTCCTCCAAGTGGGTGATCGACCGGGTGATCAACCAGCACCACCCCGAGCTGCTCGTGCCGCTCGCGCTCGCGGCCGGCGGGGCCACCCTGGTTCAGGCCATCACCGGATTCGGCCTGTCGCAGATCCTCGGCGTGGCGGCGCAGCGCGCCATCACCGACATGCGGCGCACGGTGCAGGCGTACGTGCTCCGGCTGCCCATCAGTTATTTCGACTCGACCAAGAGCGGGATCCTCATCTCGCGCATCATGACCGACGCCGAGGGCATCCGGAACCTGGTGGGCACGGGGCTGGTGCAGCTCGTAGGCGGGCTCCTGACGGCGGCGATCGCGCTGGGGGTGCTGTTCTACCTGAACTGGCGGCTCACGCTGATCGCGATCCTGATCCTCGGCTGCTTCGGCGTCGGGATGGCGTACGCCTTCGCGAAGCTGCGGCCGCTGTTCCGGGACCGCGGCAAGCTCAACGCAGAGGTGACGGGGCGGCTGGGTGAAACGCTGGGCGGAATCCGGATCGTCAAGGCGTATCGCGCCGAGCGGAGCGAGCGGCTCGTGTTCACCAAGGGAGCCAACACCCTGTTCCGCAACATCGCCACGACCATGACGGGCATCTCGAGCGTCGGCGCGTTCGCCACCATCATCATCGGCGCGATCGGGATCCTGATGATCCTCGAGGGCGGAAACGCGATCCTGTCCGGACAGATGACGCTGGGTGATTTCTTCATGTACGGGGTCTTCATCGGCCTCGTGGCCCTGCCGCTCATCAATATTGCGTCGATCGGCACCCAGATCACCGAAGCGTTCGCCGGGCTGGACCGGATCCGCGAGATCCGCCGGCTCGTGACCGAGGACGCCGAGGACGGGGCGCGGGCGCCGCTCGCGGACGTGGCCGGCGACGTCGCGTTCGAGAACGTGAGCTTCGAATACGTCCCCGGGGCCGAGGTCCTGAAGCGCGTTTCGTTCCACGCGGCGGCGGGCTCGACCACCGCCCTGGTCGGCTCGTCGGGAGCGGGGAAGAGCACCTTGATCAACCTCGTACTCACCTTCAACCGGCCGAAGTCGGGGCGCATTCTCGTGGACGGTCGCGATCTCGCGACGCTGCGGCTCGCCGACTATCGCCGCCAGCTCGGTGTGGTGCTGCAGGACAACTTCCTGTTCGACGGCACCATCGCGCAAAACATCGCGTTCGCCCGGCCGCACGCGACCCGCGAGGACATCGAGGAAGCGGCGCGGATCGCCCACTGCGACGAGTTCGTGCGTCGCTTCGAAAAGGGGTACGACACGGTGGTGGGGGAGCGGGGCGTGAAGCTCTCCGGCGGCGAGCGCCAGCGGGTCTCGATCGCGCGGGCCATCCTCGCCGATCCGCGCATTCTGATCCTCGACGAAGCCACGTCCAGCCTCGACTCCGAGAGCGAGGCAGCCATCCAGGACGGCCTGCGTACGCTGCGGCGCGGGCGGACCACGTTCGTCATCGCCCATCGTCTCTCGACCATTCGCAGCGCGGACCAGATCCTCGTGATGGAGGGCGGTGAGATCGTGGAGCGCGGCACCCACGCCGAGCTGCTGGCGAAGCACGGCCGCTACCGCCAGCTGTACGACAAGCAGTACCGGTTCGAGCAGGACCTGTTCGTGAACCCCGGCGAAGACTTCACGCCCGAGCTGGAAGCGCCCGTGACGACGCCCCCGCTGACCCCGCCGGCCCGCCTCTAGCTTCCACGCCTGTCGGGCCCTACACTAGCGCATGGCTCTGATCGACACGAATCATCAGCGCGCGGCGCTGGTCACGTTGCTGCTGGCCCTCGGGCTGGTCATCTCGCTCACGCCCTACGCCACGGGGCTCATCGGCATCCCGGTCCTGTACGCCGTCTTCGCCCCGGTGCACGACTGGTTGTCGCTGCGGGTGCGGCCCAGGCTCGCCGCGACCCTGGTGGTCGCCCTGGCGCTCTTTCTGATCGTGGTGCCTGGCGTCTCGTTCGCAGGCTTGATCGTCGCCCAGGCGCAGGAGATCGCCGGCGGCGTCATTCGCAACCCGGTGCTCGGCCGGCTGCGGGAGCTGAGGTTCGGCGGCATGGATCTGGGACCACGGCTCGCCGACCTGGGGGCCCAGGTCGTGGCATGGATCGGATCCTCCGCGTTCGGTCTGGTGGGCACCGCCACGCGACTCGCGCTCAACCTCACGATCTCGCTGTTCGGGTTGTTCTACCTGATGCTGGCGCCGGGCGAGACCTGGGAGGCGGTACGGCCCTACATCCCATTCTCCGCCAAGAACACCGAGAAGTTGCGCCAGCGATTTCGCGACGTCACCACCTCGACGATCGTCGGCACCGGTGTGACCGCGGGGATTCAGGGCTTCCTCGTGGGCCTCGGCTTCTGGCTCACCGGCCTCCCGAACGCCGTGTTCTGGGGTGTGGTCACGATGGTGTTCGCCATCCTGCCCGTCGTCGGCAGCGCCCTCGTGTGGGGGCCCGGCGCGCTCGCGCTGATCCTGGGCAACCATATGCTATGGGGCGTGCTCCTGGCGGTTGGGGGCGCCGTGATCGTCGGCAACGTGGACTACGTCATCCGGCCGATGGTGTTCCGCCGCTGGGCCAACATTCACCCGCTCGTCACGCTGGTCGGTGCGCTCGCCGGCGTGCCCTATTTCGGGATCCTGGGACTGCTGATCGGGCCGCTGGCGCTGAGCTATTTGTTCGAGCTGGTGAAGATGTACCGGGAGGAATACCTGAACACCTAGACGCACAGACGCGTAGACGCACAGTTAAGGGAAGCGCGCTGGTCCGTTGGGTCGGATCAAGTCGAGCGGATCGACGGTGATGCCCCCATAGGCCGCGAACCAGTGGAGGTGCGACCGGGTGACGCGACCGGAAGCCCCCACGAGACCGATCAGCTGACCAGCGGCGACCGTGTCACCAGGCACGACGAGCACGCGACTCAGGTGAAAATACCCGGTCACGAGACCGGCCCCGTGGTCGATGAGGATCGTGGTCCCGCTGTAATAGAGATCGGCCACCAACGCGACGACGCCCCGATTCGACGCCCGCACCGGGTCCCCGCGCTGCCCGGCGAAGTCGACGCCCCAGTGACGGCTGCGCAACACCTTGTTGAACACGCGTGCCACGCCGAACCCGCTCGTCACCACGCCGGCACGCGGGCGCAGGAACGGCGCCTGCCACAAGCGCGGGGTCTCGTGCGCCCGCTGTCTCACCTCCTGCACCAGCTCCTGCTCCAGCCGGATGCGCTCGCTCAGCGAATCGGGCGGCTCCGCGTACTCGGGAGCCACGCGGAGCCGCTCGCGCGGGGCGCGGCGGCGCCCCACCGGTAGCGCCGCCACGACCGTATCGCTCGTGCTGTCGGCGCGCTCCATGACGAGACGCGCCGTGGCGCCGTCGTCGGCCCCGAACGGCACCGCGCCGAGCGCTTCGAAGCCGTCCGCGAACCGCTCGAAATGCAGCGGCTCGCCCGCCAGCTCGCCGGACACCACCCTCACGCTATCGCCCGCCGGCGGGCGGACCAACACGCGCACCAACGATCCTTGTAGGGGTAAGCGCGGCCACCAGGTTACGCGCGGTGCCGCGGCCGTGCCCTGCCCCGTCAGAACGGCGGGGGCCAGGCACAGCGCGAGGGCGGCGAGGTATCGGCCGGGGTTTGGCATGGGGCAGGATACCCTGCCCCGAGCAACGTGTGCCAGGGCGGGCGCTAGCGGTCTGACAGCGCGCCGCGGGCGATCGCGAGCTCGGCTCGCCCGCCGTCGCCTTGCTGCATCCGTGCGAGATACGCGCGATAGCCTGCCCGCGCCGCCGCGCCGTCGCCCGCCAGCTCCGCCGCGCGCGCCAATCCGAACAGACTGCGCGGCCGCCCCGGCTCCCGGCGCAGCGTCGCCTCGTAGGCCGAACGGGCGGGCGCGTACCGGCCGAGCGCGAGCAGGAGGTCGCCCTCGAGCTCCCGCGCGGGCAACAGCTCGCCGGGCGTCACCGGATGCTTCGCCGTTACGTCCTCCCGATCGGCTGCGGCTGTCGCCTCCCGCAGCGCGCCGGCCGTATCGCCGGCTGCCAGCAGCACCCACGCGGTCACCACCTGCTTCTGATTGCCGACAACGCGGGACCAGTTGTAGCCCGGCTGTCCGGCGAGCGCCGCTTCGATCGTCGCGAGCGCCGCGATCTCGGTGCGGGCCTGGACGGTGTCGCCGCTCCGGGCGGCGCCGAGGCCCCGGGTGAAGTGGCCCAAGGCTTCCCCGATGCCACCCTGCCCCGCGGCGCGCATGGGAAGCCGGGCCGCCTCTGCCCAATCGCCCCGCTCGAGCGGCACACGCGCCTCCATCGCCACACCATTGTAGTTCGTGACCAGGGCATCGCTCGAGAGCACGGTGGTGAGCGCGAGGCCCTGCGCCACGGTCCGCCGCGCCGCCGAGTCGCGTCCTTCCTGGAGGTAGCCGTACACCATGTAGTCCAGCGCGTGGAACTGCTCGGGTGCCACGCCCTTGAGCTGCTGCGCGCGCGCGTACGCGATTCCCGCTTCGAGCGAGCGCTGGTTCGCCGCGATCGTTTCGTCCCAGAGGCCGAGCCGAATGAAAATGTGGGATGGCATGTGCTGCGCATGCGGCGCCGCGGGTGCGATCTGCGCGTAGCGACGGGCGGCATCGAGCCCGAGCGAGGCGAGCTGCGGAGAATCATTGGCGTGGATGATGTAATGCGCGAGCCCCGGGTGCTCCGGGAAGCGGCGGAACAGCGGATTCAGGATCGCCGCGGCCTGCCGCTGCCGGGTGAACGTCGTATCGGCCGGGGACGCCGTCGCCACCAGCGAGAGCGCGTAGTAGATCGCGACCTCGGGGTCGGTAGGAAAGTCGCGGTAGACGCGCGCCAGGGTATCCGAGTACGCCTCGAGCCGCTGCGGGTTTGACGTCGTCTCGTAATCGCGGTACAGCGCGCCGACGGCCGCCAGAAAGCCCTGTTCTCGGGCCGTGGGCGCGCCGAGTGCGAGCGCCCGTATGGAGTTGGCGGCACCGCGTCGCAAATTGTCCCCCTGGGGCCCGCCTACGAACGGGTTCCCCCAGTAGTTCAGCGCCAGCCCCCAGTATGCCATCGCGCAAGTCGAATCGGCGGCGGCCACGCCTCGGAACGCCCGGGCTCCTTCCTCCCACCAGAAGGAGTGCAGCAGGGCCATCGCGCGCTCGAACTGCACCTGGGCGTCCGGCCGGCACGAAGTGGCGAAGACCACGCGCCCGAGCTGCTCGCCATGCGCGCCGCCGTGCTCGTGCTCCTGCGCACGCAGCGGAGCGACGAAAATGAGCGACAAGGCTCCTGATACAGCCCACCGGGACGCGACCGACATGAGTGGCTCGGGGTGTTGGTTCGGCTCCAATGTGCAGGCGATGACCAGGGTTGTGCCAGAGGGTACCGCAGCGAGTGCGAGCTAGTTACGATTGAGAAACCAGCGACTCCTCGTTTATCCGGCGTCCGCAGTTCCCTGTAGTCTCGAGCGACTGATCCCCATGAGGTCCCAATGCGGCTTTCGCTCCGCTTCATTATCCCGCTGTTTCTCGCGCTCGGCGCCCTCGCCTACGCGGTGGTCCCGCTCGTCGATAGGCTCACGCTACAGTGGTTCGAGCGGGATCTCGACCTCCGCGCCACGCTGATCGCCAGCACGGTCCAGGAGCCGCTGCGGGACCTGATCCGCGCGGGCAACCGCAACCGCCTGCTGCAGTTTTTCACCCGCATCCTGCAGGACGAGCGTCTCTACGCGCTGGGGTTCTGCCCGCTGAGCCGGGGACAACCGATCGCGACCCCGACACTGCCGCCGGAGATCCGCTGCACCCAGCTCGATTCGTACTCGAGCCCATCGGGACAGCTGCTCAAGAGCCCGGACGGTCCGTTGCTCGTGTCGGTCCGGTCGCTCGCCGTCGACGGCGCCCCAGCCGGGACATTGGTGCTGGTGCACGACATGAGCTTCGTGGCGCGCCGCAGCGCCGAGACCCGAAAGTACCTCTTCTACTTCTTCGTGGGCCTCGGTGCCATGGTATCGCTCATCACCGTCGCGATCGCGCAATTGAGCTGGCGGGGTTGGGTGCAGGGCCTGCGGGCGTTGCTGCGGGGCGAGGGCCTGTTGCGTCCGTCCGACAAGCTCGAGGTGCCGGAGTTGCGACCCATCGCCCGCGACCTGCGCGCGCTGATCTCGGACCTCGAAGCCGAGCACCGTTCACGCGACGATGAGCAGCTGGCGTGGACGGCGGACACGCTCCGGGCGATCCTGCACGGTGAGCTGCGCGGGCAGGAGGTCATCGTGGTCTCCAACCGGGAGCCCTACATCCACGTCCGTCAGGGCGAAGACATTGCGGTCTGGCGGCCGGCAAGCGGCCTCGTCACGGCCCTGGAGCCGATCATGCGCGCGTGCTCCGGCACGTGGATCGCGCACGGCGGTGGCTCCGCCGATCGCGATGTCGTAGACCGACACGACCGCATACGTGTCCCGCCCGAGGACCCCGCCTATCAGCTGCGCCGGGTTTGGCTCAGTCCCGAGCAGGAGACGGGCTATTACTACGGCTTCGCGAACGAGGGTCTTTGGCCGCTGTGCCACATCGCGCACGTGCGCCCCACGTTCCGCACGGCGGACTGGGAGCAGTACGTGTCCGTGAACCGCACGTTCAGTCGCGCCGTGGTCGACAAGGCGAATTCCCCAGACCCGATCGTGCTGGTGCACGACTATCACTTTGCCCTGCTCCCGAGGATGATCCAGGAGGAGCTCCCGGCGGCGACGATCATCGCCTTCTGGCACATCCCGTGGCCCAACCCGGAAGCGTTCGGGATCTGTCCATGGCGGGAAGCGCTGCTCGACGGCCTGCTCGGCTCGACTATTCTCGGGTTCCACACTCAGTTCCACTGCAACAACTTTGTCGATACGGTCGACCGCCTGCTGGAAGCGCGGGCAGACCGGGAGACGTTCACGGTGTCGTACCGCGGAAAGGTGACTGCGGTGAAACGGTATCCCATCTCGATCGAATGGCCGCCATCACCCGAACTCGTGGCCAAGCCGATCGATCAGTGCCGCCTGGACGTGCGCCGCCGTCACGACCTGCCGCCCAATCACGCGATCGGCGTGGGCGTCGACCGGCTCGACTACACCAAGGGCATCGAAGAGCGGCTGCGCGCGGTCGAGCGCTTGCTGGAGATGCGGCCGGAGTGGGCCGGCAAATTCACGTTCATCCAGATCGCCGCTCCCACGCGCTCCCGGATCGAGCAATACCAGGAGTACGAGGCGCGAGTCCGGGCGATGGCGGCCCGCATCAACGGGCGGTTCGCCCAGGTGGGACACGCGCCGATCGTGCTCAAGGTGGAGCATCACCAGCCCGACGACATCTACGAGTACTACCGCGCCGCCGACCTGTGCATGGTCACGAGCCTGCACGACGGCATGAACCTGGTCGCGAAGGAGTTCGTCTCGTCGCGCGACGACGAGCGCGGTGTGCTGATCCTGAGCCAGTTCACGGGGGCGGCGCGGGAGCTGCCGGAGGCCATCATCGTCAACCCGTACGACACGGATCAATGCGCCGCGGCCCTTCACATGGCGCTGTCGATGCCTGCTGGCGAGCAGCGCGCGCGTATCCGCCTGATGCGGGGCCTGATTCAGGGGTTCAACGTGTATCGCTGGGCGGGACGCATGTTGATCGACGCCGCAGGCATGAGGCGCCACGGGCGGTTGTTACAGCGTGCGGCGACGCCGGCGCGGCCGGGGGGGGGACGCCAAGCCAGCGCGTACCCGGCAGGGCCCGGCAAATGACGCGGTCGCCGCCGGCACCCCGACCCGACTGGGCCTACTTCCTCGACATCGACGGGACCCTGGTCGACCTCTCGAACTCCCCGATCGGCGCGAGCCTCGACGCCGACGGTCGGCACCTCATCGACGCGCTGTATCGAGCCGCCGGCGGCGCGGTGGCGCTGATCAGCGGTCGCTCGATCACGGACATCGACCGACTGGCGCCCGACCTCCGCCTGCCGGCGGCCGGACAACACGGCATCGAGCGCCGGAACGCCGTCGGACGAATCTCTCGCCATGAGTTCCCCGCTCAGGGGCTCGAGTGGGTGCGCCGCGAGCTCGCTGCGGCCGTGGAATCGCATCACGGGCTCGCGCTCGAGGACAAAGGCCTGTCCCTGGCCCTCCACTACCGCCGCGCGCCCCGGCTCGGCGGCTTTGTCCATCGGCTGGTGCGCTCGCTGGCCACCCGGCTCGGCCCGCAGTACTGCGTGCAAACCGGTAAGCGCATCGTGGAGATGAAGCCCGCCGGAAAAGACAAAGGCGTGGCGGTTCAGGAATTCATGCAGGAGGAGCCGTTCCGCGGGCGCACGCCGGTGTTCGTAGGCGACGACAGCACCGACGAATATGGGTTCGCCATGGTCAATCGCCTGCATGGGCACTCGATCAAAGTCGGGCCGGGGCGAACGGCGGCCCGCTGGCGGCTGCGGGACGTGCGGGCGGTGCACGCGTGGCTGGTGGGCCCATGACCACCCTGGATCTCGGGTTGATCGGCAACGGCACGATCGGCGCGCTCGTGAATCCGTCCGGAGAGATCGTCTGGGCCTGTTTTCCACGCTTCGACGGCGATCCGGCGTTTTGCACGCTGCTGCGCGAGCGGACGCGAGAAACGGACTTCGGCTTTCTCGCGGTCGAGCTGAGCGAGGGGGCGAGGGAGGAGCAGGAATACCTCGCCAACACGCCGATGCTCGTCACCCGGTTACACGACCGCCACGGCGGTTCGGTCGAGATCACGGACTTCGCGCCGCGGTTCCGTCAGTACGGCCGCATGTTCTGTCCCATGATGCTGGTGCGGCGGATCAAGCGCATCGCCGGCAATCCCCGCGTGCGTGTACGTCTCCGGCCCGCGAATCACTACGGCCGCTCTCGCGCGGACATCACCTGCGGCTCGAACCATATCCGGTATGTGGGAACCGATCTTGTGCTGCGGCTGACGACGGATGCCCCGATCACGGCGATCGTGGAAGAGAATGCGTTCTTCCTGGAGGACACGGTCACGCTGCTGCTCGGGCCGGACGAGACCGTACAGGGAGGAGTGGCGGACGTGGGACGGCATTTCCTGGACGAAACGGCCGCCTATTGGCGGGAATGGGTCCGGTCCCTCGCCATTCCCTTCGAATGGCAGGAGGCGGTCATTCGCGCCGCGATCACGTTGAAGCTGAACGTGTTCGAAGACACCGGCGCGATCATCGCGGCGGTGACCACGTCGATTCCCGAGGCGCCGGGAAGCGGGCGCAACTGGGACTACCGTTACTGCTGGCTGCGCGATGCCTACTTCGTGATCAACGCCCTCAATCGGCTGAGCGACACGCAGACGATGGAGCGGTATTTGAGCTACATCCTCAACATCGTCGCTGACGGGGACGCCGGACACCTGCAGCCGGTGTACGGCATCACCGGACACTCCGTCACCGACGAGCGGGAGGTCGATTCACTCCCCGGCTACCGCGGCCTGGGGCCGGTCCGAATCGGCAATCAGGCGTACCAGCAGGTCCAGCACGACGTCTACGGTTCGGCCATCCTCGCGGCGACGCACGTGTTTTTCGACCGCCGGGTCATGCGCCGCGGCGACCAGATCCTGTTCCACCGTCTCGAGGCGCTCGGCGCCCTCGCGGCCCGGCTCTTCGACCAACCCGACGCCGGAATTTGGGAGTTGCGCGGCGCCGCGCGCGTGCACACGTCGTCGAGCGTGATGTGCTGGGCCGGCTGCGACAGGCTGGCCCGGATTGCCGCGCACCTGGGACTCGCCGACCGCGCCGCATACTGGCAAGCCGAAGCGGCGCGCATGCAGCAGGTGATCTGTGAACGGTCGTGGAATCCCGGGATGGGATGCTTCGTGGCCACCATGGAGGGCAAAACGCTCGACGCGAGCTTGCTGCGCCTGGGCGAGCTGGGCTTCCTGGCGGAGGATGACCCCCGGTTCGCCGGCACGGTGCGCGCCATCGAGCGGGAGTTGCGCCGGGGGGACTTTGTGTTCCGCTATGTCGAAGCCGACGATTTCGGGAAGCCGGACAACGCGTTCCTGGTGTGCACCTTTTGGTATATCAACGCGCTCGCGGCGATCGGTCGGCGCGAGGAGGCGCGAACCCTGTTCGAGAACGTGCTCGCCTGCCGCAACCGCCACGGCCTGCTGGCCGAGCACATCGATCCCCGAACGCGCGAGCAGTGGGGCAATTTCGTCCAGACGTACAGCATGGTCGGCCTGATCGGCTCGGCCATCCGGCTGTCAGTCAGGTGGGATCAGGCCTTTTAGGAGCGCCAGCGCCACGCCGTTGGTCCATCCAAATCCGTCCTGCGTCGGGTATTCGCCGCCGCCGGCCCGCCGCCGCAGGTCGACGACGTCGTACTTCTCGTTCATCTTGCCGGTCGCGCGATAGGTGCGCTGGTTCAACCCAAGCCACCGGTCGCGGGCGGCATCCGCCAGATCGGCGCGACCGTAGCGCCGCACGCCCTCGATCGACAGCCATTCCAAGGGCGGCCATCCGTTGGGGGCGTCCCATTGCTGGCCCGAGGCGATCAACGTCGTGACGAATCCGCCCGGCTTCAAGAATTCGCGCTCGAGCCGCGCCGCGACGGCGCGACCTTGTTCCGGAGTCGCTAGCCCGAAATACAGCGGCGACGCCGCGGCCAAGGTGGGCCGGTCCGTCACGCGCTCTCCAGTACGCCAGCGAACGTCGTAGAAGAACCCGGTGGCGGGATCATACGCCGCCTCGAGCAGGGCATGACGACGATCCTCGGCCGCCCGGGCGAATTGCCGCGCCACGTCCGCGTCCCCCGCCCGGCCGCGGAATGAACGCAGCGCCGCGATCGTCCGCTCGGCGTGAAACAGGAGACTGTTGAGATCCACCGGAATCAGGTCGGTCGTCTCCAGCGTGCGCAAATCCTTCGGATCGCGCATCCAACGGCTCGAGAAGTCCAACCCGCTCTCGGCCGTGGCCTTCACGTTGCGATAAAACGACTCGCGACGCGCTTCGGGGAGGGTCTGCGCGATCTCGAAGTCCGGACGGTACGCCTCAGGCCTGGGCTCGGGCAGGTCGTCCCAGTAGCGGTTGAGCAGCGGTCCGCCCTCCCGCAGCCGGACGACGCGGCGGTATGCTTGGCCGGACCCGGGTGCGAGACGCTCCGCCCCATTCATCCAGAACGCGTGCTCCGCCTCCAGCGCCTCGAGGTATGGAAGGGCCTGGCTCGTATCCGTCGCGCGCGCGTACAGCCCGACCATGGCGGCGAAGAACGGCGGCTGGCTGCGACTCAGATAGTACGTCCGGTTGCCGTTCGGGATGTGCCCGACCGTTGCGATCAAGTGGGCGAAGTTGTCGAGCATGCTCTTCACGAGATCGGTGCGGCCGCTCTCGATGAGCCCGAGCATCGTGAAGTACGAGTCCCAGTAGTAGACCTCCCGGAAGCGGCCGCCCGGCACGACGTACGGATTAGGCAGCGGGATGAGCGACGAGCGGGGGTCGGCGGTGTCGGGCGGGCGCGTCAGGACGGGCCAGAGCGCGCCAATGTGCTGCTTCATGGTCTGCGACGTGTCCGACCGGAAGCCTTCGCCCACCGGCCGGGGCAGGTCGAACTGCTGCGTGACGAAGTCCCGCAGGTTGAACTGCGGCGCGCCTCGCGCCGAGGCGTAGCCGGCGATGGTCTCCGCCGGCGCGAGCCGCGGCCGGGCATCGGCGAAGGTCTTCGAGTCTTCGAATATCCCCGAGAGCTGGACGTCGTGAAACAGCGGGCCAAGGTCGTGCGCCGGGTCGTAGAATGCGCCCGCGGCCCGGCGCGGTGTGCTGGTCCCGCATGCGCCTGCGAACGCGAGAGCGCTGCCGAGCCCGATGAGGAGGGCGGGAAGACTACGCGAGCACGGAAGCATTCGTCGAACCTCTTGAGCGCAGCGTGAGCAGCGAAGTTGCGCTGCGTCGGCTACTTTGTGAAGGACTCCCATGCAGCACATCCACCTTAGCGCCATCGACTACGCGATCCTGTTCGTGTACCTGAGCTTCGTGCTCGGCATCGGCTGGGTCCTGCGGCGATTCGTGAGGAGCAGTGAAGACTTCTTCCTCTCGGGACGCTCCATCCCGGCGTGGATTGCCGGGCTCGCCTTCATTTCTGCGAACCTCGGCGCGCAGGAGGTGATCGGGATGGGGGCCTCCGGCGCCAAGTACGGGATGATGACGAGCCACTTCTACTGGGTCGGGGCGATTCCCGCCATGGTGTTTGTCGGGATCTTCATGATGCCGTTCTACTACGGCTCACGCGCGCGTTCGGTGCCGGAGTATCTCAAGCTCCGATTCGACGAAAAGACGCGGGGCTTCAACGCGATCACCTTCGCCGTGATGACCGTATTCTCTTCGGGCATTTCGATGTACGCGCTCGCAAAGCTCCTCGAGCTCGTGCTCGGCTGGAATTTTCACACGAGCGTGGTGCTGTCGGCCGTCATCGTCCTAGGCTACATCTTTCTGGGCGGACTGACCTCCGCCATCTACAACGAGGTACTGCAGTTCTGCCTCATTGTCATGGGCTTCCTGCCGTTGGTGCTCCTCGGTCTCAAGGACATGGGGGGATGGGCCGGGCTGACAGCGAAGCTTCAGACCGTTGCGACGAGCGCCGGTTTCTCCGCGGGCGCTTGGTCCAACTCGTGGCGCCACCTGAATGCGGCGAGCGCGAACCCAATGGGCGTGGAGTGGTTCGGTATGGTGATGGGATTGGGGTTCGTGCTGTCGTTTGGCTATTGGTGTACGGACTTTCTGGTCGTCCAGCGGGCCATGGCCGCGGACTCGATGACCGCCGCACGACGCACCCCCCTCCTCGCGGCGATTCCCAAGATGTTGTTTCCCGCCCTCGTGATTCTGCCGGGGATGATCGCGATCGCGCTGCACGTGACCCGCGGGGGATTGCTGCCGATTGGTAACGATGGAGCGCCGAACTACAATCTGGCAGTCCCAGTGATGCTCGCGCATTACCTGCCGTCAGGCTTGCTGGGCCTCGGTCTCACCGCGCTCATGGCATCGTTCATGTCCGGCATGGCTGGGAACGTCACGGCGTTCAACACCGTGTGGACCTACGACATCTACCAGTCGTACATCCGGCCGGGGCAGTCGGACGGGCACTACCTACGGATGGGTCACGCGGCCACGGTGTTCGGGATCCTCCTCAGCGTGGCGGCGGCGTACGCGACGACCCGGTTCAACAACATCATGGACATGCTCCAGCTCGTCTTCGCGTTCGTCAACGCGCCGTTGTTCGCGACGTTCCTGCTGGGCATGTTCTGGCGTCGCACCACGGGCCACGGGGCGTTCTTCGGCCTGCTCATCGGTACGGCGACGGCCGCGCTCCACCACGGGCTCGTGCTGCCACACGGGGCGTCGCCCGGTCTCAAGGGCGGGTTCCTGGGTGCGGTGCTCCACATCTACCCGAGTGAGATGGCGCAGAACTTCTGGACCGCCATCTTCGCTTGGACCACCTGTTTCCTGGCGACCATTGTGATCTCACTGTTCACGCGGCGCAACAAGTCGGACGAGGACCTCAGGGGCCTGGTGTACGCCCTGACGCCGCGCCTGACGGACCGCGAACTACCATGGTACAAGCGCCCCGCCACTCTCGGCGTTGTCGTATTGGGGCTCGCGCTCGTGCTCAACGTGATCTTCTGGTGATGGCTCAGTGAGCTTGGACCTGCGACTGCCGATCGGACTGATGTTCGCGATCCTCGGCACCATGCTGACGGCCTTCGGACTCGTGTCAGACGACGCGATCTACAACCGGTCGTTCGGGATCAACGTGAATCTGTGGTGGGGCCCGGTGGTGCTGGCGTTCGGACTCGTGTTGCTTGCGCTCGCGATCCGGGCGCGGAGAAAGCGGCACGGCGGGCGCGAACCCGCGCCGTAGTGGGGCGAACGGAGGGAGGTGGCGGACGTCACGCGGGCGCCATTCGGCGCGACTCCCGCCGGGGACGCCGTGGACATCTTCACACTGACGAACCCGCACGGCCTCGAGGTGCGGGCTGCGTCGTACGGCGGCATCATCGTGTCACTCCTCGTCCCCGATCGGGACGGGCGCCGCAGCGACTTGGTGCTCGGGCACGACTCGCTCGAGGAATACCTCCGAGACTCGTCCTACTTCGGTGCAATCGTCGGGCGCTACGCCAACCGGATCGCCGACGCCCGGTTCACCGTGGACGGCCAGACCTACCGCCTGGCCGCCAATGACGGCCGCAACCACCTGCACGGCGGTCGCACCGGCTTCGCCCGGGTCGTGTGGCGCGCCGCTCCCTTTCGCACCCACCACGCGGCCGGCGTCGCCCTGAGCTACTCCAGCCCCGACGGCGAAGAGGGCTACCCTGGCAACCTGGAGGCCCGCGTCACCTACACGCTGACGGACCGGAACGAGCTGATGGTGGACTCTTCGGCGACAACCGACAAGACGACGCCACTCAACCTCACGCAGCACACCTACTTCAACCT
Source organism: Gemmatimonadales bacterium (assembly GCA_035635735.1). GTDB lineage: Bacteria > Gemmatimonadota > Gemmatimonadetes > Gemmatimonadales > GWC2-71-9 > AG41. The sequence goes on from DASQAM010000250.1 coordinate 26,105, forward strand.
CGCGGGCGACGGGGCCGGCGACGTCCTCGGCCACCTGCTGCGGATCGATGCCGACCTGATGACGCCGGTGGACGAGCACCTCATCCCCACCGGCGCGCTCGCGCCGGTCGCCGGCGGTCCCTTCGACTTCCGCTCGTTAATGCGCATCGGTGCCCGCATCACGACCGACGACGAGCAGCTGCGCCGTGGCCGAGGTTACGATCACAACTTCGTACTGAACCATACAGGCGCTGGACTGGTCCACGCGGCACAGGTCGTGGAGCCCACGTCGGGACGTACCCTCGATGTCCATACGACCGAACCAGGCTTGCAGCTGTATTCGGGCAATCACCTCGACGGGAGCGTCAGCGGGAAGGCGGGCCGGGTGTACGGGTACCGCGCGGGGCTTTGCCTCGAGACCCAGCATTATCCCGACTCGCCCAACCAGCCCGGCTTCCCATCCACCCTCCTCCGGCCGGGCGCGCAGTACCGGTCGCGGACGGTCTTTGCCTTCGGCACGACCAGTTGAGGTCGCGCCCGGGGAGCGGTTAGCCGCGCCTACTTCGCTGAGCCCAGCGTGATCCACTCCACTTCCACACCATAACGACCTGCGGTGATCGCGACGCCCTCCTCGCGCCGCAGCGAGAGCTGCAGTCGGTCCACCCGGTCGCGGCGCAGACGGTCTCCGGTGCCACCCCGGCCCGTCGCAGGTCCCACCCAGTAGTTCCACTCCCCGGGGAATCCCTCCGGGAGCAACACGCCCCGGCCGAGCGTGAAGCCCGGGAGCGACACTGCTTGCTCGCTCCATGTGCTGTCCACCGGCAGCGCCGCGGTCCAGCTCGTGCCGTCGTCCTCCATTAGGGTGACGTGCAGCACCTGGCGCGGTCCCAGGCCGCGCAGGCGCACGCTCAGTTGATCGGCGCCCGCGATGGTCTCTTGCCGGGCGGCGATCTTCTCGCTGATGACGAGGGACGCCGTGTAGTCGGCGAGACCGAGGCCGGTGGCGCCCACGGGGAGCTCGAAGTGAAAGACCGCTTGCCCAGTGACCCCCGACCACGCCAGACGAAACAGACCGCTGCGTCCCGCGTCACCGATGCGCGTGAAGGCCATGCGAGCCGCGTCGACATCGGGTGTGAAGAGTCGGACCGGGGTCCGAGGCCCGACCACGTCGAATCGCCAGGAACCCCGACCGTAGTAATCCCAATCCGTCGGCAACCGCGCTAGCCCGCTCGGGAACGTCGCTCTCGAAACGCCGCGAAACAGCGCGATGACGTACTCGTACGGTCCCTCCCGTAACGCCTCCGCCGGCACGGAGGCGGCGTACTCGTACCCGCCCGCCGGCTGCATTCCGTACCCGCGGTAGAACCCTTCGCTGGTTGGTCTGACGAACAGCATGACCGAGTCAGGCGGCGTCCGGTCGACGACCCGTGCGCGCACCTCCGCGGGTCGCCCCGCAAGGTATTCGGGAGCGGCGAAGGGCTGGACCGACGGCGGGAGCGAGTCGGCGGGCGGAGCATGATATTCCGAGAACGCGATCTGGCCTACCCGCGCAGGAAGTGTGGCAGCGTCCACCGGACCGCCGACGCTCAGCACGTAAACGCCGGGGGTGACGGCAAACCGACCCGCCGCCGACCGCTCGACCGCCTGGCCGCCGCCGTTCATCTGCTGAACCGTGAACTCGGCCCCGAGATCCGGGAGCCTCACCGTCATAGGCCAGGCGCGGCCGATCGCGCGGGTCACGACCTTGTCGGGACTGGGGGGCTCGAACGGATCTCTTACCGGCACGGCGTCGGCGTAGACCTCGAGGCGCCACAGCCCCGGGCGGATCTTGTCGAGGAAGTAGGTCCCCTCTCCTGCATAGGTCACCACGGGCGACGATCCGTACCCGGCGACGCGATGCAACGCACCTGGGTCGGGCGGCGTCGACTGCGTCGAGCCTGCGTACAGGAACGCGTCGCGCGCAACCAGCTCGCCCAGGTTACTGTCGGGCGAGACGTGGAAGTCGCCGAACCGGGTGTTGCCCGGATACGCTCCGTACGAGCGCATGCGGGGCAGCCGATGCATCGCTTCGGCCGCGATGATGGCGCTCATGGCTTTGCGCGGCGTGTACACCAGGCTCAAGTAATGCGTCTGCCACCCCAGGTTGCGGGATGCAGTCTCCAGCATATCGTACGCGAACATCGCGACGAACTGCGCGCCCACCGCGCGGAATGTCCGCACCATCGCCGGATACATCGTGCCGGTGCGCAGGTCTGGGCTGTCGAACTCATACACGATGCGTGGCAGGCGGGCGAGCTCGGGGCGGAGCATGTCCGGGTACGCGTCGGTGCCGCGGAGGTAGTTGCCCGCGAGCTCGTGACCCGAATTCAAGCCCGTCGGATACCAGCCGAACGTGATCCCCTGCGCCTTGCTGCGCCGGATCGCCTCACCGATCCTGAAATCCTGGCTCACGTTGTAAAACACGAGCTTGTCGCACCCCGTGCTGCGGACCGCGTCCGTGAGCGCGTTGATGTAGCGGATCGAGCCCTCGAGATCCTCCGGGTGATGCCACGGCTCGTTCACCAGCTCGATGAAGAGAATGGCCGGCTCGTCTTTCAGTGCGACGTGCGTATAGGGATTGACGTGCGCGAGGATTTGGCGCAGGTAGTTCACCTGCGCCGCGATGGCGGCCGGGTCGGTGCCCATGCGGGCCTTGCCGAAGTGCCGGCCGAAGCCCGGCGCCGACGTGTCGGACAGCGCATCCGGCCAGTTCGATCCGTACAGCTGGATCGGGCTGAAGAGCATGTAGATGCCGCGCTCCCGAGCCTTGGCGATCAGATAGTCCTGCAGGTCGAGATGGTCGTTGGCAATCAGGTTACCGGCCGAGTCGGACGCTTCCCAGTCGCCCCAGAATGTGAGCCGCAGGCCGTCCCAGCCCATGCGGGCGAACTGTGCCATGTCCGCGTCGATCATTTTCTTGCGATCGGCGTGGACGTAGCCGGCGGCGCGGTAGTCGGAGGCGGTGGGCAGCACGTAGTTCGCGCCGAACAGGGTGACCTCCTGCCGGTTGTCCCGCCAACGCACGACGCCTTGGTTATCGATGTAGACGGCTCGGCTGGCGGGCGCGGGGGCCTGGGCGGCGAGCGACGCCGGGAGCAGGATGGCGAGAGCGAGCGTCGCCCGCATATGCGGGCCCTAGCGACGGATGAGGTCGAGCACAAGACTCCCCCGCGACCCGATCGTCGCGGCCGGGACGTAGCTCTGAATGCGTCCGTCCCGGCTCACTTGCAGCATGGTGCCATCCCGACCGCCCAGCAGGTTGCGCGCCGTGTACCTCCCGGGCGGGAGCGCGCTCCCTTCCGAGCTGATCGACACGCCGGAGACCGGTGCGCTACCCAGGTTGGCCACCACGAGCACGGCGTGGTCGCCCGCCCGGCGGAGATAGGCGGCGACCTCGGACCGGCCGGCCGCGAGTGGCACGAGCCTCCCCGTCGCCAGTGCGGCGCTCTTCCTGCGAAGGTGGATCAGCCGGCGGTAGAGGTTCAGCAATGACCCGGAATCGGCGTCCTGCGCCGCGACGGTGGTGGTCAACGAGTCCGGTTGCGCGCTTTCCCAGGCCCTGCCGGAAGTAAAGCCCAATCCGGGACCCGCGCTCCATTGCATCGGCGAGCGCAGGCGCGGATCGGGCTTGTCGCCCGTCATCCCGATCTCTTCGCCGTAATAGATGAACGGCAGGCCCGGCAGCGTGAGCAGCAGTATAGCCGCGAGCCGCGCCTGAGCTACGTCTCCCTTCAGCTGCGTGAGGGTGCGCGTCTGGTCGTGGTTACTCAGAAACGGCGCCCAGCGATACGCGGGCAATGTGTCCTGCAGACGGACGTAGCCCGTCAAGAGACCCGTCGCAGAGCCGCTGCGCACCGTCGAAATGAGCGAATCCGACAGCTCGAAGCCGAAATAGGCTGTGAGCTGATCCGGGTAATAGGGCAGCATCTTGTCGATGGCGCCCCACGCCTCGCCGACCGTGTAGGCACCGGGCTTCACGCTATCGATGTGCTGGGCGTACTCGTGCAGGAACGCATGGGTCCCGGGACAGCCCATGACGCAAGCGCCCTCCTCCACGAGATATGGCACCGCATCCAGCCGGAACCCGTCCACGCCCATGGTTCTCAGCCAGAACGTGGCGATCTTTTTCGCCTCGTCCCGCACGGCGGGCGTTTCGTAGTTGAGGTCCGGCATGCCGGACCAGAAGAACCCATAGTAGTACTCGTCGCGCACGGGCGAATGGTGCCAGTCCTTCCCCTGAGAAGTGTGCGCGAAGCGGTACCACGCCCGATACGGGGACGCGGTGTCGTGCAGCGCGGCCTGGAAATACGGGTGCTCGCTCGAGCTGTGGTTCAACACCATGTCCACGAGCACAGCGATGCCGCGGCGGTGCGCTCGCGTGACCAGGCGCTTGAAGTCGTTATTGGTCCCGTACGCGGGCTCCACGCGGTAGTAGTCGCTGACATCGTAGCCGTGGTAGCTGGGGGAGGCAGCGACCGGCATGAGCCAGATGCATTTGACGCCGAGTCCTTTGAGGTATTCGAGCTTCTGCATCACGCCGTTCAGGTCGCCGATGCCGTCGCCGTTCGAGTCGAAGAACGAACGGACGAACACCTCATAGCAAACGGCGCCGTGCGTCCAGGGAGGGGCGGGAGTCTGCATTCCCGAGACCGGAGCGGCCGCGAGCAGCGCGCACAGCCCGAGCGATACACGTCGCCTCATGGCAGGCGCGTCGCGGCGTCGATCGCCACGCCTGAGTTGGGCTGGAGGTGCAGCTGGATGGTGCCGGTCGAGTCCACGGTGAGCGAAGTGCCGGCGCAGACCGCCCCGGACCGCCCGCCGGCGAGGATGTCGCAGTAGACACCCGGCGGCATCCCCGTCGTGATCGTGGTGTCCAGCGTCGCGCTCCCGCGGCTGATGGCCACGAAGCCCCGACTCCCGCGCGAAAAAGCGACGGCGTTGACGCCGTCGTCCCACGAGTGGTTGACGTCGCTGCCCGCGACCAGCTTCCGAAAGGCGACCATTCCCACGATGTACGGGTCGCGGTGCTCGCACACCCACTGGCCGACGGTCGCCGTCTCGAGGCTCGACGCACAGGTCACAACATTAGTGTTGCCGTTCACATCGGACGGCGGACCCACGTCGTTTCCGGCCGGGCAGTCGAACGCGTAACTCGACAGGATCGAAGGGTAGCCGTACGGTTGCGCCAGCATCCACACGTTTGCCAGGC